>DAOTAI010000089.1:0-8095 GCA_035593865.1 Acidobacteriota bacterium | reverse complement strand
AATGTTTTGCGGTCTCGAACCAACCGGAATGTGGCAGCCAGAATTTGCTTCTGTCGAGCTGAGAGGATGGTGTCGGTCTGGCCACCCCCGCCCTGCATACCCGTGGTTTGTGCCTGAGAGAACTCCTTGCCAAAGGGCCGCACTTCAAGAAAATAGATATCGCTGTCGGTCTTGGTTTTCGCGTCGTTGGCCCGAGCGAAGTAAATAATGAAATCGCCAGGCTCGAGATCATACTCCTCAAGGAAGAAAGTATGGGTTCCCGACATCGATTTTGGAGCGCCGCCTTTTCCCTGGAAGAGGCTGATAACGTTCTCCTTGCCGCCGTTCACGGAGAAGTGGAGTTCTAGTGATTTCAGTCCGAAATCGTCATCGGCCCTCGCTTCTGTGAGCACTTCTTCCAGCTTCGTCACCTTGGTGTCACGCCCGGGCCTTGTTAGGGCAACCTGGGGCGGCTGATCTTTAAGGGCGGTTATCGAATACTCAACCGACTCAAATCCCTCCCTGCCTCCGGCCTCGGACAACTTCACCCGATAGGATGAATTGTTGGTGACGGTCAATGTTCCGCGCATTGTCCGCTCGCCGGTCCTTTTCAACACAATCGGCTTGTTGTTGGGAAGCTCGAGGCTGCCGGAATGCGCTTCGATGTTGGTCTTGACCTCCACCTCCACACGCGTGCCTGCCAAGGCTACGATGTCGCCGGTGTCTTCTTCGACTTTGTCTGGCAACCCGGTATAGGCAGGGTAATGGTAAATGAGGTTAACAGTCTCAACCTGAGGAACATCGCGGACATCGATGGTAAATTCCCGAGAGCGGACATTTCCGGCCTGCACGTAATACCGGACTTTCTCGTTCAAATCGAGGAACAGAAAACTGAAAGCGTTCGAATCCTCTTTCGGTTCCATGCGGCTCCGCTCCCACTTACCGCTGCTCGCGTAGCGGGAGAAGAAGCTAACCTCGGGAGCATCAAATCCGACCAGCGTGGCGGAGATCGGTTGATCTGAACCCTTTCGCACCTGGACATCACCCGGAAACACCTCGATCGCATAAATCGATTTTGGCTGTGGGTACAGCCAGTCGGCATAGAGTTTCAGCGTAGCGTAATGAAGGAAGCCCGGTCCGAAGAGTTGAAGCAACGCGAAAGAACCAACCAGGCAACTGGCAATAAGACCGGACAGCAACGGCTCCCGAGGATTGAACAGCTTTCTAGGCTCAATGGGGCGAATGCGTTTAAGGGTGTCCGCGAAGAGCAGCGGGAGGAGAGGGTTTTTCTCGCCCTCCTTGCGCCCCAGTTCAATGGCACTTACCAAACGATCCTGAATCTCTGGGTGACGTTCCTCAATGTAGCGAGCAAGCTTCTCGTCCGGAATCCGTTTGGTCAGAGGCCTTAGGAGAAACCAGGCAAACACCGCCAAAATCGCGATCAACGAGGCACCCCGAATCAGTCGCAAAGTGGCGGCACCGTAGTTCCAGTGATCCGCTGCCAGTCCGGCGACGATGAGAATGATTATGGTTATAGCGAGAGAAATCGCGAGACCCTTTGCAAAAAGAATCCACCTCATCCGCCGGCGGACCTGATGGATCTTGTCTTCGATTCTTAAATATTCATTTGTCATTACAAAGCTCCTGCGGACACCCTGCCTGGCGTCCGTCCGGCTACCCCTCCGTCGTCGTATAGCGGTTAGCCAATATGCTTTCGGCAACCAACAGCATTAGAGCGGCGACCACCAGATACCACCAGACGCTTTGACGCCGCTCGGAGGCGACTCGCTGTTCAGGCGAAATCAGTCCGACCGTTTCCGACACTTGGTCGGCCTTGGTAGTTCGTTCAATCGACTGAATCAACTGTTCGGGATTAAGTGGCGCCAAGTCCGACTCAGCTGGATCGAGATTCACCGCCATGTAACTCTTCAAATTCCAGACTTCGGTCTCGTAGAACCCAGGTTCCTCGACCACTAGGAAAGGAGAGCCAACCAGCTCCTCTTCGCTCAGCTCGATGGCTTTTCCGTTGGGGGCGCTGACCTTCCACGCCTGACTGAAGGCAGATCCCCGACCCGACACCTTTTCGAGTGCCTTCTCAAAATTCCGATTCAGTTTGCTGACGGGTACGCTTTCGCCCACCCGGGGTGAATCCGACCCCCCTTCCAAATGCATGGCGTATTTGACCAGCTCATGACAAAACGGCAGGAACACTGATTTGAGCGGAAGATCGTTCCAATCGGTGGCGAAGGAGGATGTGTAGAGTAAGACGCGACCCTTCCCGACCGTTTTCTCAAGCAAGAGCGGCGCGCCCTTATCCAGCTCCATGAGGCGTGCGGTCCCCATCGCGGGCGTCGCTTCGACGTAATAGCGAAACGGCGTGGTCAGGAAATATGACTGATGAATCGGCTCAAAGACTCTGAAGATGTTGTGCCGTTTCTCGATGCTGGAAATCAACGACAACCCGCCTGCCGGCGCTTGACGCTTACGGACCAGCTTTCCCGGCAACAATTCCTCCAGCCTCGCGTTCAATAAATTGACATTGCTTCGTTCTCCCAAACCTAGAATCAAACCTCCGCCGTTGGCGACGAAACTCTTCAACCTCTCCCCCAAACGCTCGGGTATCGTCGCCGGGTTAACGATCAACACCGCGGAGTACGGGGTAAGCTGAGAAGGCGCCTTTTCCAACTCCTCGACGACAACGTCAAAGGGAGCACCGTTACCCGCCGACAGCGCCTTGCGGATGTACAAATCTCCTGTGTAACGTACATATTTGTTTTGGCTATCGGCGTCCGTCAGCAGCAGAAGCTTTCGACGATCAAGCGGATTAACGACAAAGAAGGCGGTGTTGTCAGCGACAAGTGCGTCAGACCGGTTCAGGCTGATTTTTCCCCGGTTGATTCCGGCTGCTAAAGGAAAGGGGGAGAATTCAAGGTGGGTCGTACGTCCAGTCTTGACCTCGACGCTCTTTTCATCGACCACCTTGCCGTTAACCTCCAACCTGACCGGCAGTTTTGTCTCTTCGTTTGAAGAGATTCCGATCGCGACTTTCAATTTGGGATGCTCCCGATCACCGGTTTCAGCGACTTCCACGCGAGCGATCGAGGCGTTGTGTTCTTTGGTATCAGCGACCGGATGGGAGATAAGCGTCACTGTCTTTGGGATCGTGATCCCGACAGCTTCCTGTTTCCACCCGACTGCCTGAAAATCACTGATCAAGTGAATTTCCTGCGTTTCGTTCGGGGCCGAACTGAGCAGTTGGCCCGCCAGTTTTAATGCTTGTCCAAAGTCAGTGCTCCGGAAAGAGGGTTTCATGTCGCGAACCAGGGCCGCCAAGGTCTCGCGGTTTGAATGCGGCTGGCTTAACACCCGACTGCTGTTTGAAAAAGCGACCAGAAAATACGAATCCCCCTCCCGCAGCTTCGCGATCAGTTCTAGCGCCTTTGCCCTCGCTCGTTCGAAACGATCGCCGGCTTGCATACTCAATGAGTTGTCCACGAGCAGGACCACAGATTTGTGTTTGGACGAACCAGCAGCCAGCGGATCACGCGTCGCCAAATACGGGCGGGCGAAGGCGAATACCAGCAACATCACAGCTATGGCCCGCATAGCGAACAAGAGCAGGTGTCTCAGACGCAATCGACGCCAGGAACGGCTCGGCATGTGAGTGATGAACAGGAGCGAACTGAACGGGATTTTGCGTGCTTCCTGCCGCCGATAGAGATGGACAACGATCGGCCCAATGACGGCCAAGGCCCCTAATAAGAAAAGCGGGTTAAGGAAATTCATATCACTTTCCGGATTTGCTACATCGACTTCTGCCGGGTATAAAGGTACGAGTACAGCGCGTAATCCAGCGGCTGAGCCGTACTCAGCAGGGCATAGTCAATTCCCAGAATCCCACACTCCTTTTTGATTCGCTCCGAGTGTTCAGTCATCTGGCGCAGGTAATCGGCCCTTGCCTGCTCCGCCGATATCACCGCCTCTCGTTTGGTTTCCAGGTCCAGCAGCCGGACGCCTCCAGTAAACTTGAATTCCAACTCTTGAGGGTCAAGCACCTGGAGAATAATCACGTCGTTGCCCTTGAACCGGAACAGGCTGAGGCTTTTTATGACCTCGTCAGTCGGCGCATAGAGGTCGGAGATCAGGACGACAATGCCTCTGCGCCGTATCGTCTTAGCCAAAGCTTCAAGCGGCTTGTGGAACTCACTGCGGTCGCTCGGATTAGTCCGGTCAAGAACGTGCAGAATGCTGTTCATATGCGCGGTTCGGCATCGAGGAGGCAATCTTTCCACTATCCGGTTATCGAACGTGACCAGACCAACGCTGTCCTTTTGCCTTTGTGCAAAGTAGGCGAGCGAAGCAGCCAGATATGACGCGTACTCCATCTTGGTCACGCCAGCCGGCTTTGGTCGCGAACCGTAAGCCATTGAACCGCTGATGTCGAGCAGCAGATTAACGTAGGTGTTCGTCTCTCCTTCGTACTCCTTGACATAGAAGCGATCGGAACGGGCGTAGACTTTCCAATCAATCCTTCTGACGTCATCGCCAGGCATATACTGCCGGTATTCAGCGAAATCCAGGCTGAAGCCAAGGTTCGGCGACCGATGCAAACCCGAGATGAACCCGTCGACAACGACCCTCGCAATCAGTTCCAGGTTTCGGATCCGGGAGAGGACCGAGGGATCCAGAAAACGGGTCTTTGACTTGGTCTGCGATCTAAAAACAGATGCGTGCATTGGTCTGACTGATTCTCCTTACATTCCCGACGCTGGCGCAGGTACGGTCTCTATCAGTTTCCTGGCGATATGGTCTGTCGTGATCTGTTCGGACTCGGCCTGGAAATTGGTCAGAATCCGGTGCCGCAACACGGGGAGAGCCAGATGACGGATATCGTCAACCGACACGTTATACCGCCCTTCCATCACCGCTCGAGCTTTGGCTCCGAGGATCAAGAACTGTGCGGCCCTCGGGCTGGCGCCGTAATTGACCCACGACCGCACAAAGTCGGGTGCGCTCTCATCGGCTGGTCTCGAGGCACGCACCAGTTTCACGGTGTAGCGAGCGATAGAATCGGCCACCGGAACCATTCGAACAACTCTCTGGAACTCCAGAATGTCGGCGCCGCTGATCTGCCGCTCATAAGTGATCTCGCGATGGGTCGTGGTCGTGGTGACAACCTGGACTTCCTCGTCTTCATTCAGGTAATCGATCACGATGTTGAACATAAAGCGATCAAGCTGTGCCTCGGGCAGCGGGTAGGTCCCCTCCAGCTCAATCGGGTTCTGGGTCGCCAGGACGAAAAAGGGACGCTCCAGTTCATAGGTGATCCCCTGTACACTTACCGTGTACTCCTGCATCGCTTCGAGAAGTGCCGACTGTGTCTTGGGCGGAGTGCGGTTAATCTCGTCAGCAAGCAGAATGTTGGCGAAGATCGGTCCCTTTACGAAACTCATGGTCCGTTTGCCAGTCACATGGTCTTCCTCGATGATGTCGGTTCCAGTGATGTCTGCCGGCATCAAATCCGGGGTGAACTGAATCCTTTTGAACTTCAGGTCCAGAACATTCGCGATCGTCTTGATCAGAAGTGTCTTCGCCAGACCGGGGACGCCGGTAATCATCGAATGTCCCCCGACAAATAACGAAATCAAGACCTGCTCAACGACTTCATCCTGTCCTACGATCTCCTTCCGTATCTGGCGAAGGATCAGCTGATTGGCAGTTCGCATCTTCTCGATGAGTTCGGCTTCCGACGACGGCGTTTTGTGTTCCGTCCACGTCGCCAACCCTGCATCCGCGGTTCTTTCCATCCGATCGTCCCTTAGCATTCCTTACCTCGTTCCTTTGAGTCATTCACTCAGCTTTAACAGCAGTTCCTGCGCGGGTTCGTATCCCGGCGCAATTTCAAGCGCCGACAGGACCTGCTCCTTTGCCTCGGCTTTTCTGCCGAGCTCAAAAAGCACATTGGCCAGATTGAAGTGGGCCTGCGCTCGGTCCACCGGCTTCAGAGCCAAAATCGCCCGGTACTCCCTGTGGGCCAACTCCAGGTTGTCTCGAGAGGCTGCAATCTCTGCCAGCAGTTCGTGAACCTCGGCGTCAAACGGATAAACGTAAAGGGCGTCCTCCAGTACTTTTATAGCCCGGTCATTCTGGCCGGTTTCCTTGAGCCATTGCCCCAGCTGTTTGAGTGCGTCAAAGTCCGTCGCGCTGACCTGACAGAGTGCTTCCAACTCTGCGATGGCGGCCGGCAGGTTCTTCTGAGCGGCGTAAATTTCGGCCAGTTGACGGTATGGATTGTCCGGCCTGACGTATCCCGGAAACAGATCCTTGGCCTTCCGCAAGTGTAAGACTGCTTTCTCAGGCTGGTTATTCTTGGCGTAGAACTCACCCAGCTTCAAATTGGCCAGAAAACTATCCGGCTTGCTTTGGACCAGACGCTGGAGCTCTTCCTCAGAATTGAGCTTCTCCGCCCTTTCCATGACGTTGAAGTCGATGGCCTTTATAGCGGCCGCATGTCGATTCTCCAGATATCGAGTGAACCGGGCGTCGAACTCGGCGGGAGTGATTTGGAGGACGTTCCTGAAAACTTCCTCAAGTGTCTGGTCCTGTCTGAAGCCTTGCAGCATATCGAGGATGGCTTGGAAACCGAACTCTTTTTCGATGAAATGACAGGCCTCGCCAGCCTGGAAGTAAGACAATTGAACTTGGCCCGGGAAACGGGGTCTCTGAAAACCGGCGTTCAGTTCGGCAATGGGAAGGAGCTTTTTCTCCTGCATCGCCTTGATCGCCTCAAGGCTCAGGCTGTCGCCCCAGCCAGGGCTAGCCTTGTGCTCTTCCATCACTGAAAGGCCTTCACTGAACCAGCGGGGCACCTTGTGATCGGTCGTTCCGAGCGTGATCACATGAGCGAATTCGTGCCACAGAGTGCTGCCCCAATGGAAACTCCCCTTGGGGCGAGCGCTCGGAGAGTCCATTACCATCCCCGGCCCAAAGCACACGCCCAAAGCGCCCAGCCCTGGCAGGCCGAGCGTGCGAACCGCGAAATCCTCGTGATCCGGATACATCTCTAGATAGAGCGGGGTTTTCGGCCGGTAGGCGTAACGGCTGGAAAGGGTATCGAGAGCCCGTTTCAAAAGGTCGGGAACATACAGGCGCAGAATTTCAGATTCCTTTTGGTGTAACCGAAGGCGAAAATCGATGCCGGCATTCCGACCCTGGCGTTCTGGAACTCCTGCTGCAGCGCCCCGGGGAAATTCAAGGATTTCGAAGTTTTCGAAGCTATCAATCAGCCGAAGCGTGTTGACAGTCCAGACATTAAATCTGTCATTCGCGTATGAAATCTCCAGAGCCTCTTTGGCGGCTTCCTCGTCTCCCAGCCGGAGCAGGTTGATACCGAGACCCGAGTAGGCAGTCCAACTTCGGGGATTCAGTTTGATGGCTTTGCGGAAGTAGTCGACCGCCTGTTCATAAAAGCGTTGGCTGACACTATAGTCAGCAAGATCTTCATAGACCTTACCGTAGCTCGGGTTGATCTGAAGCAGAGACTGGATCTCCTGGTCAAGTTCAGTGGTCTTTCTGCGAGCAGAAAGGAGAACAGCCTTGAGAGAACGTGCTTCCAGGGAGTTAGGGTTGACAGCAAGCGCCTTCTCAACCCGGGCCTCTGCTTTCTCGAACTGCTCTGATTCGATGGCAACCCAACCAAGGAGAACGTGAGCATCAACCAAATTCGGGTTGATACTAAGGGCCTTCTGAACCAGCGATTCGACGCGTTGCGTGTTTCCCTCGGCAAGACACGTCGCGAGGCCGACCAGGGCATCGGGATGATCTGGACTGACCTTCAGAGCATCCTCAAATACCGAGGCCGCATTGGCCTTGTCGTACTTCTCGAGGAACAGGTGACCCCAAGCCAGCCACGTCTCAACATCGCGGGGATTGTCTTCGACCGCCTGTCGAAACGCGCTATTCGCATCCTGATATTGCTCTAGGTTCTGCAACGCCACAGCAGCCAAGCCCAGCGTCGCCTGTTTGGCCGCGGTCCGCTGGTACAGTCGTTCGAATTCGGCTCGGCTCTCGTCCAGCCGGCCCGTCTCCTTCAACAACAGGGCCAGATGCATTAACG
>DAOTAI010000629.1:0-2201 GCA_035593865.1 Acidobacteriota bacterium | reverse complement strand
CAGCGGAGAAGGTGGGAACAGGAACAGATTGCGATGTTTCCCCATCACCCCCGCACCACCGATCTTGACGACGCCGGCGAAACCACCCACCGGCGCCACGGCGCCTGAGCCGGTCCCGCTGATTACGCCCTCCTGAGCATGGCCGCCGATCACGGCGATCTTCATGGGTCTGTCGCCCGGGAGCGGCAGTAAGCCGTCGTTCTTCAGCAGTACGATCCCCTGGCGCGCGCCTTCCAGTGCGATCTCGTTGTGCCTGGCCACGTCAACCTCCGGCGCCGGACCCCACCGGTCGACACCGACTGCAAACAGTGAACGGAGAATACGGCGAACCATGTCCGAGAGGCGGTCTTTAGGGAACTTTCCCTTAGCGTAAGCGTCCCTGAGCTTGTCGGTGAACGCCTCGGAGCCCCACATCTCCACGTCCACCTGAGCGCCCGATTCCTGATCGAGGCCCTTGAGGGCAAAGTCCCACGACGGCGTGGCCGCCCAGTCGGACATCACCCACCCTCTGTAGCCCCAGGTGCCCTTAAGCACTTCGTTCAGCAAGTGGTGATTCCCGCCGGCGTACTCGCCGTTAATTTTGTTGTAGCCGCTCATGATGGAGCCGGGTTGCGAGCGCTCGATGGCGATCTGAAAAGTGAGCAAATCCGACTCGCGATGGGCGTCGGGGTCGATGATCGCATCCAGCCAGTGCCGGTTGGTCTCGTTGCAATTCAGAGTGAAGTGCTTGAGCGTCGAAATCACACCCCTGGCTCTGGATGCCGTTGACCTGCTCTGCAACGAGAACGGCGCTGTGCCAGGGGTCCTCGGAGAAATATTCGAAATTGCGCCCGTTGCGCGGGTCGCGCGCCAGATTGCACCCGCCGGCCAGTTGAACGTTCAATCCCCGAATCCGCGCCTCACGGGCGATCGCCTCGCCTCCCAGGCGCACGAGCTCCGGGTTAAAGCTCGATCCGAGTGCAATCAATGAAGGGAACGCGGTGGCACCGGTATCGTCCGGCCGGTAACCGGGATTGGTGATGCCCATGCTGGCATCGCTGCTCTGTATAGCCGGAATGCCTAATCGCGGGATGCCGGGCGTATATCCCGCACTCATGTTCTTGACCTCCTCGGGAATCCGCGGGTCACGCGGCCGCCAAGGCACGGCGCCCATCAAACTGATGATGAGTGAAAATCGCTCGTCGTCGGTCATCTTCTGCTCAACTTCACGTGCCCGCTCGTCAACAGCAGACTCGCGCGACAGGACTGCGCTTGTTTCTCTTGATCGATCCATGACTCCTCCTTTGAGGGTTAAAAGAGTCACGCCTTGAAAATAGTCTTTGGGCGAGGCTCCGAAACGTTTGGGACAAACACACTCTGCGAGCCGATCTACCGGTTCCCTCTGATACCGATACAGTCAGCGATAGAAGAGGGACTCGAGCGGAACATTCCACACAGCGTCAATTCCACACATTCGGAGCAGGAGCAGGGGTAAAGTGATGGAAGTGGAACGAGGGTTGATGATTAGAATTATCCGTCTGTGAGGTCATGGAATCAAGTTCGCCAAAGCCGCACCAACCCCGGACGATTTCTTGAAGATGCCCGGTCACCGAGCTATCCTGTCTTCAATCACTTTAAGCACCCAACGCCGTTGGTGAGAGCGCCAGAGCCGCGACGATACCTCGGGACCTGCGAATTACCTGCTTCCCCGCCCGGTTCCCGCTGATCCCTCTCCACGCGAGCGCGACCGGAAAACCTCGCTCCGACATCTCCCTGCTTCGGCGCCGGTCGCTTTTTGCGCGAGTGGAGGACAGTCATGGAACAGAGCAACAGGGCGAATTCAGCTACGTCTGTCGTCGTTCTGGCATTGGCTTCGTTGGTCTTCGCTACCGGGCCAAGCTATGCGCAGACCGAAGCCAGGGACGACCGGAGCGCGAGCAAAACCAAGGCAAGCGACGAGCAGACTGAGAGTAGGGCTCTTCGGGCTTCGCCGGCAGCGCCGCGACCCGTTCCTTTCTCCGACCGGCTCACCGGTGACTGGAATGGGGAGCGGACCGGCCTGGCAGACCGCGGCGTCACCATCGATTTTGAAACGACCCACTATTGCTACGGTCTCTTCTCAGGGACCGGCGAAGAGAGTGAAAAGTTCAACTACGGCGGCCGGGCCGATCTCTATGTGAACTTCGATACTGCCAAGCTCGGCTTGTGGAAAGGGGGCGCCA
>DAOTAI010000628.1:0-2205 GCA_035593865.1 Acidobacteriota bacterium | reverse complement strand
GTACCGACGCGCCTGGGAGTCCGCCCGAATCACCCAGCCGGATTCATTCCTGGTGGCCTCGATTCGTCCCAGCTCCTGCCCGTCGGGATTGATTGCGCGAACCGCCAGTCGTTCAGCTTTCGCGGCCTCGCCGATCCGGCGGGTCAGCGGGTTGGTCGCGGCCGGCTGGTCAACCGGCTGGATTGTGATACTGTCCACCCCGTCGATCGTGATGATCGAAAGCGTCCTTTGACCAGATCCGGGCCGGACGGCCAAGCTCCCGGATGTCGATATGCCTTCCTTCGAGATCCTGGTGCCTCGTCCATCAAGAAACAGGTATTCCGCTGAGCTGGAAAGATCAAACCGTTTCCCGTTCATCACCTCGGAGCCCGAATAGTATTCCTGTCCCTGGCGCGCCAGCCAGCCGAACGGCGGCAGTAAATGCTTTTCTCCTCCCACCTCGATCTCCCAGTCTTTGGTTGCGTTCCCGTTAACCCAGACTTCCAGCGATCCGGGATAGCGTACATAAAGGCGGGATTCTTTCCATGCGCCGGTCTGGAACGCTTCTGAGGAACTGACCAGCCCAGAGGAGCCTCCATATCGAATCACCTCGGGTCTTTGCATGGCGTATCGGCTCTGCAGTTGCTGCAGCATGTAGTAAGAGCGCGCGGTTTGACGAATCCCGTGTTTCTCTTCGACCAGCCACCCGATATGTCCGTAAGCGATTGTCGCGGCAATGAACTGATCGATACTCGATTCGATGTTCTCAGGCTTGTCCCAACCCTCTTTGTCGGTGAAGAACTGGGCTGTCCAGGGAACACCGATATCCACGCTGAGCGGATGCATCTTAAGCAGATCGAAATGCGGGAGGTATGGATATTTCCAAAGGCGCAGGTCGCTGTATGTTAATCCGTAGTTACCTGTGCACAGTCCCGCGTAGAGCCACTGGTGGTGACCTTCGGACCAGCAATGTCCGTCGTACACGTCCTGATCATGGAGCAGCAGTTCCCCGTAAGCATAGAAGGTCGCGGCAAAGGTGCCTGCGCCAGGAACGCGGCTGTCGTAGTCGGCTCGCTGCCAGGGAGACACCGAGGTGTGAACATCGGTATAAGCCGCGTTGCTCCCGAACTTCTTCTGGATCTGAGGGGCCAGTTTGCGGTCCATCTCCACGGCGAACAGCGCTTTCGGGGAGTAGCAGCGGGCCCATGCCTTTACCAGATTGCCACTGGAATCGCGCATGACCATGTCCGGATCCCAGAAGGCGTTTACTGGCGCAAAATCACAGTAGTTCGTATACAGCCCGGAGCGCCAGCCAAGTTGCTTCTGCTTCTGAACGTACCTGGCAAGAGCCTCGTCACCGCCTTTTGCCGGCGCAGATTGGGTTCGGAAAGTGAAGCTTTCACCCCCATCCCGCCACGTGATCTCGTGATTGCACTGGGTCAGACGGTCAATCCCGTAGGCTCGAAGTTGCCTGGACCGTTCGTGTTCTTTGTCGTAATCTTGGGGCCCCCAGGTTTCCTGCCAGAGCCGTGTGGCTGCCTCCTTGCCTCGTTTTGCCGGGGGATTGGGGATTTCAAACAACACTTCCTCGAAAGTCGGCGAGAAGGTGACGAAAAGGCGCTCAAACAGGTCATTGCGGACCCCGTCGGTTCGCGGAAGATAACGAACTCCGCCGTTAAGATGGACTTCATTGCCGCGCACCTCGTCCTCGGCATAAGGCTTAGAGCCGTTGGAACGGTACCAGTCCATCCAGACCGAACCGAAGTATGGCGGCTCACCCCGCGACATGAGCACGTGCAGGTGTTTTGAGTCGTAATTCAGAAAAGGTATCAGCAGCAGTTCGGGCTTGGCGACGTCCAGGATCCGGCCGTAGGAGAGTCCAGTCGCCAGGCCGCCACGACAGAAGTAGTCAACGACCAGGCTTTTCTGCCAGAGGCGTAACGCCGATTCGATCGTTACCTCCTTTTCGCCGACTTGTGCCCGCCACCTGGCGCGCACTACGCCGTCTTCCAATCGGGTGTCAAGCAGTTCGAAGTCGGTCGGTTTATCCTCGAATTCGGGTCCGGCACCGACCATAGCCCGGGCGACAGGGGAGTTGTTGAGCTTCACAGTCACGGGTCCCCAGCCCTGTGAGCCAGGTGTAACTTCGTATTCCAGCCGCACATCGTTCCCGTTATACAAAAACCGGTAGGTGCGAGGGTCGGTTTCAGAGGCGGAAACCGATGT
>DAOTAI010000627.1:0-2205 GCA_035593865.1 Acidobacteriota bacterium | reverse complement strand
ACGATGGTAGAACAGATCCAGCTCAATTTGCTCCACACCGGCATAGTTCGCGGTCAGCTTTGCGTGGGAGTCGTCCACCAAAGAGCCGGTCACGACACAGTCGTAGGCGTCGTCCACGCGTAAGCTTCCGGTCAACGTCTGCATCGAGTCGGAGGACGTCAGCTCCAGTACCCCGGTCTGTGCGCCGTCTCCCCAAAGGTGGAAGCGTCCTTTCCACCTTTCTTTCAGATAAACGCTCGCGGGACTCCTGGGGATCAAGCCGAGCGGGTTTTGCCCGGGACGTTTCAACAGAACTGGGCAAAGCGATCCGTTTTTCTCTGTCTCTCCTGTCGCATACACTGCCACGCAACTTGACCCACCTAGTCGGAAGAGCCGAAGCTTGAAGAGTTGACCTTTCGGAGTCGCTATGGGAATGGTCGACGGCGGTGGGGGTTCAGGAACATCAAAATTAACGATCAACTCGATTGTCTTGCCATTGCTATTGTTAAGTCGTCCCCATACGGCGTGTTGGTCCGAGGTACCCCCGTAAAAGCTGCCAACCCGCGCCCACTGGGTGGTCGACAGCGGCGCAATGTCATTGTTCAAGAGATCGTTGTCTTCCAATGTGATATTGGGTGCCCGACGAGTGCGACGAATAACAAGCTTTCCGTACTCGCCATCGACCAGCACATCCCAAGATCCCAACCACATCTCCTCGAGAGACGGGTACGACCAATCGATGGCGGGTTCGACGACGATATCGAAAGTCGACATAGAGTCAACCACCGCGGCGTACTCCATGACTGCGAACTGCTGGTTGTGGTCTTTAATCAGGAACTTTTTACCATCCCGGTCGTAGCCGATCACGAGCAATGAATGTCCCGATTTCAGGTGCACTGCTACCTCGTAGTTGCGATAGATGCACTTCTCAACAAACTTGATTTTGTCCGAGACGGCATCAAAACTGCCGACGACGGCGTTGTCGACTCCGAACTGAGCGTGCCGGCGCGCCTCGAACGGAATGAAGGCGCGCTGCTGAGGCTTGTTGTCCGACGTTTTGATGTCAAACTTGCTCTCAGAAAATGAGTACTGGTCGACTTGCTCCTGGGTGGGGGTGTTGCCCTGCGCCCCGCACGCGTTGAATACATTGCTTCGAACATCCGAGAAGAAACCCTCATCGTAAATGTATTCTGCGTATTGCTCCTCCGGGAGCCGGATTTCAGATAGCAGTAAAGACGCAGATTCGCAGACTCTCTTGTTTGTTTTAACCTGGCAGAAGGGCTGGCCAGTTTCGTGTTTGGAGTCCGATGAAGTCGTCCAGCTGGTCGTCACCCGGTCATAGAAGTACAGCTCCGAAAGATCAAGGGCTTTCTTATCTTTCGCAAAGTTCTGATAATTCGGGTGTGCAAGCCTGAAAGTGGGCAGATTCGCGGCTTTCAGAGCAGCGTACCGTTCGCAGTACCCCGCTTTGTAATAGGACGAGTTCGGATCCTCGCAATACTTTCGAGTGTAGGCCGCTTCGATAGCAGCAACGAAAGTAAAAGCTCTGCAAGGTATAACATGAGGCAAGGGCTTGGACCATGTTTGGTACACACTCAAATCCTGCAGCTTGGCCGCCTGAAAACCGGCATCGGAGTCCGAGGGGAGCCGTTGCAGGAAGGTCGAGAGAGATTCGGCTGAAAGCGGGATAAGGGCAATGCAAAGGATGAGAATGAAGCAAGAGACTTTTTCGAACATTGCGTTCTCCTATGTTGGATTCTTCTCTTCCCGGCACGGCATGCTCTTACCGGGGACGGCAAGGGGAGTGCCTGTCTTCTGCGTTGGTAACGCTGCGGAATCTGTCCGGTTAGCACCCGCCAGCCGCATTCTCGCTTAGTCAGGCTATTTGGGATCAACTCAATACGTCGGTTCCTGGCACGTCGTTCCAGTGTGGTGTTCGAGGCAACCGGAGCAAGGTAAGCGACTCCGTTTGAAGTCAATCGCGCGGCGCTGATCCCGTAGTCTTGGACCAGCGCCGTCACGACTGCCCCCTCGCCCTTGGGATAAGGTTGGAGTTGAAGCCGCCCGCGTTGTCGTTGTCCCCCACAACGTGCAATTTCAGTTCTGGCTGTTCCTTCAGAGCCGGGCGATTTCGGCAAGGCAGGCCTGGCGCCAACGAGTATAAAGGCGCGGATAACCAACCACCGCCGTCCTGACTCTCCCCTCTCCAGACCACCGAATCCCTTC
>DAOTAI010000626.1:0-2206 GCA_035593865.1 Acidobacteriota bacterium | reverse complement strand
CTAATGCTTTTCCAGCCTACCCCTGCTCATATGTCTTTCACCGGTGAGGGCAACACGAAACTCTTCGAGTTCATGGCTCTCGGCATACCCGTTCTATTCTCGAATCTACCCAGGCTTAGGGCATTCATCGATTCCATTGGAGCAGGCCTGGCCGTCGATGCGACAAATCCAAGAGAGATTGCCGCTGCGATTGATTATTTACACGAGAACCCAGAATTGTGCCACCGCCTCGGCGAGAACGGACGCCAAGCCGTCCGCGAGCGCTTCCACTGGGAGAAGGAGGAAGCCAAACTCCTGGCCCTTTATTCTCGGGTTGCAGGCTCACGTTAACGCGTCCACACGGTTGTTCCCCTAGTTCTTTCCACCGATGAATTTCATTTTGAAGACCAGCCACGCGGACTGTGATTGCCGGCGGAAATATGCTGCCGAGATGCTACTCGACTCGATAACAGAAGGCTTTCCCACACTGCAGTGCACGCAGGCCGAGAGCGAAGTACCCCCAGGTCTCTATTTTGATGGACAACTGGTTGTCTCAGGAGAGGAACTTGAAGAGGTTTTCAAGTCAGCGAGCCTGTATCGAGAAATAGCGACTGGTCGCGTGGACGACCACAACAGGTTTGATGAGACTGCCCTTGATTGGAACGTATCCGAACCTTGGATTGACCTCACAGCTCAACAACTGGCGCACAAATTGAGTTGCGACAATCGGCAGCGTCGCGCGTCTTCGTCGTACTTCAGCGTGATTGTCACTCACGATGTCGACCACACTACCCTATTGGAACCTACATCTCTCGCTCACGGCATATTGAGGAGTGTAAATCCTAACGCCGAGCATATTCCGTTCTTGACAGCGATAACCCCAAAAGCATTGATACGCGCCTATGAAAGGCTTCTTGAGCATGAGCAAAGTGTTGGCGTAAAAGCCCTTTATTTCATGCTGGCCGGTCCTTACGGAATAGGACGATTCTCCAGCCGATCGGATATTCGTTGGTCGTCTTCACGTGAGATAGTCCGTCTTATCCTTCAGGCCGGGATGACAGTCGGCCTGCACGGCAGTTACGTTGCATGTGACAGAGACAGCTATAGAAAAGAGAAGGACCGTATCGAGCAAGTAACCGGTACGCAGATAGACTGTCACCGCAACCACTATCTCCGTTTCGACCCTGTCAGGACTTGGAAACAACTGGAGGCCGCCGGGATTTCATATGATTTCAGCGTCGGATTCAGGCAGCGGGTCGGTTTTCGGGCAGGCTGTGGACGAACGTACCACCCCTTTGATTTCATCCGCAACCGGCCCAGCGGGGTAATCTGCATACCACTGATATTCATGGATACCGTCTTATTCAGCAGTGATAGAGACAATAAGATCCGTCAACTACGATGCGCTTTAGAAAAGGTCGCACGCATCCAGGGGTGCGTGTCCTTGCTGTTCCACGTAGAGTCGTTCCTGATCGATCCAAGTGTGTACGCCGTCTTCAAAGATGTGCTTTCAATCTGCACCGATCTCGGAGCAGACCTTTCGGGAAGAATACCCTCCGATGCCATTTGAAAGTCAAACGATGCTAGTTCGATCGGCGACAAGTAGCGATCTTCTTGCGGTCGCCCGGATTCACAAGAGTCAGTTCTCCACGCACTTCCTAGGCCAATACTCAAAAGGGCTATTGGCTCGCTTCTACGAGGCTTTTCTCGGAAGATCCGTTTTTCTCGTTCATGAATCAAATCAATGTGTAAACGGGTTTGTGCTCGGAGGAGATAAGCATCAACTCCAAGCGTGCAAGACATTGTTTATCCGCAGTAATCTAATCCGATGTGTTTGGGAAACGGTACTTCGCCCTCGTACATGGCCACGGTGCATTTCTCACCTACGAATGGTCAGTATGATGGCACCTGATTTTAGCGGGGAAAGCACGTCCTCCGCCGGTCCCGGATCTTTCTCGCTGCTGTCGATAGCCGTCAGCCGAGAAGCCGTTGGGACGGGGGTTGCAAAAGCCCTTGTTGCTGCATTTGAGAGGGAGCTAAGTTCCAAGACCGCCGAGTACTATCTTTCCGTTGACAAACGCAACAGCCGGGCACTTGCATTCTACTTCAAGCTCGGGTTCCAGCAAACAGCGGAAAGCGGACAGAGCCTGGTTCTTCGTCGTTCACTACCCGTTTCTCTTATTTAGGAGCAACGTTTGACCCAGCAGCCAACCCGCTTCAGCATCGT
>DAOTAI010000088.1:0-13827 GCA_035593865.1 Acidobacteriota bacterium | reverse complement strand
GCTCTCCTCCAAAACGGATACTGTGACTGCCGCGGATGATACTGACGTCGTTCAGGATAATCGTGCTGCCGTTAGGCTCATTTCCGGTGCCTTGGTGACCATATCTGCGATATGAGCCGCTGAGAGTGGGGTCGAATCCTTGAAAAACGACTTCAGGGAAGGTGGCCCCACCCACGTTCTCCAGTCCAAGCTCCTGGGCCCAGTTTCGCCCGTCAAGAAAGCTGTTCGACTGGTTGGCGTTTCGAAAACGATTGTAGCCAATCGCAAAGTGGTTCAAGATCGTCGGGCTGATAGTCCAGTCTTCGGAAATCCGAATAATCCAGCCCGGAGTAGCCTGCGTCTTATCCCCGGTCAACGGCGAGGCCGGAATTTGCGGATCCGGCAGTTGGTAATGCGAGCCGCTTCCATAGCGAAGCCGATAACGGTCGTTGTAAACGAAAGAGCCGCTCAGCTTATGTTCCGCGTTCAGAATGTGATCGATCTTCGTGCTGTAGTTGTCAATGTTCAACACGGGACAGCAGCCCGACACACGCTGGTTGTTGTTCCTCAGCTGAAATAGTGCCGGATCGGGAAGCGCAAACTGCAAAATGTTTTGCGTTACCTGGCTGATCCTGTTTGCCGGGATGATATTGCCGGGAAACGGGTCACGGATCCAGCTGCCGTCCGGAAGCTGTCGGGATGTCGCTGGATCGTAGATCTGTCCGAAGATCACGGGCCGTCCAAGCGCGTCAAAGACCGGCTGGCCCTGTTCGTTTACCAACTGGGTGCCGGAACGAGCATCCCCGGTGAATGCAGGATCAAGAAGTCGGGAGAAATCTCCCCCGTTGAAATCACTGATAGGGAGGCTGTCAGTAAAACCTCCGAGCAGGTAGTTGGTTTGCCGGTTGCCTTCGTAGGAGAAGAAAAAGTGAGTCTTGTCCTTGATTATCGGCCCTCCGAAGGCGGCGCCGAAATTGTGCAACCGGAAGGGACGCTTGTCCACGCCCGCCAAATTGTTCCCCCAGGAATTGGCATTGAGCGCTTCGTTCTGGTGGAACCAGAACGCCGTTCCGTGATACTCGTTGGTTCCTCCCTTTAGGGCGAAGTTGGTTAAACCCGTCTGGGAATTTCCGTATTGTGCGGATGTAGCGCCGGTCTGCAGCTTGAATTCACTCACGGCGTCTACAGTCGGGGTGAATTCGTTGTTGCTGCCGCCGTTTATGTCCATCCGTCCAATCGAGATACCATCGATCAGGATTTCATGTGCGAATGACTGTCCGCCGTTGATGGATCCCTCCCAGGTGCCACCTTGAGTTCCCGGCATCGTCCGGAAGACGAAATCCTGGAGCTGCCGGGTTCCGTCGCCGACCAGGATCGGCCAGGTGTGGACTTCCAACTCGGTAGCGGCGGTGCCGATCTCCGAAGTAGATTTTTCCAGCAGAGGCGCTTGCGTGGAGACCGTGATTTCGTCATCCACGCCCCCTACCTGCAGCATGAAATCGACCGTGACCGTCTGGGTGACCTGTACGCTGACGTTTTCCTGGACCGCAGTCCGGAAGCCGGGCATGGCGGCAGCCACTCGATACTTGCCCGGTACAACGTAGGGCATGCGGTACAACCCGACGTCGGTGGTGACTGTTCTGATCTGGGCGCCGGTCTCCGTGTTCGTAGCCGTAACTTCGGCGCCCGGTACCCCGGCTCCGCTGGGATCAGTTATCGTCCCCGTTATGGTACCGCGCCCGCTTTGCGCAAGCGCCGGGGCCGACACCAGCAGGAGGCACGCAAGGACTGCAAGAAACCTCGAACAACCGCCTGAGCTCATACACTTCCTCCTTAAAAAGGGTCGATTCGCTCTGAACAACTGTAGCGGCTGAGATGTGTGAGAAGAGGTCGCTGCTCAAAAAACGAACCTATAACCCACGACCGGGCCTGGGAAGCCAAGGGAACAGGACCCGCGTTTTGTGCGGGTGTAATATGACTCCTATTATTGTGCGGGAGACCAAGAAAGGTCAAATATCGGCGGGTTAAAAAGTGATGCCATAATCCCCATGGTGAAATCGACCGATTATCAGGCTTTCATCGGGGCCGGACTCCGGAGATTGGAGTCCGGCCGTGTCTGCAGCAGTCCCCTTCGTTTTGGAAGGGGACTGGAAGGGGTGAAAACACAACTTTGCGACTAGATTTCGCGGATCAACTTAAATCCCATCAATCGCGACATTTTTTCGAGGTCTGCCGCGTAATTTCCGAAGAAAGAAACTTTATGCCACGGACCCTGCCAATTGTGGAGCAACTTGTCGGCACTCAGTTCGGCCTCCGACCAGGGGTCGATCAGCCGGCAAACAGGCTTGGTACGGCATCCGCGCGGACTATCCGAATTCCCGATCACCCGGGCGGTATGGTATATGACGGTGTCGCAGTTAATGATCTGAGCGGTGGTGAGAACCTGCCCCTCCGGCATCTCGACCTGAAGGGAGACACCCTTGTTGTCCTCCATGTGAGATCGGAGAATATAGGGGAGCGCTGGCCCCGTCGGCCCGTTCATTCGGGTGGCAGCCACGCAGTGGGCGTAGGTGATGGTGTTTTGCGAGGTGTCGAAGAACGGGTCGGAGACAAACCCTGGTTTCCCGCCGGTGTAGTACTGCAGTATCAGCGACATAAGAGTGGATTGCAGGTCTGCTTCGCAAACGCCGGTCAGCCCTTCGTCAAGCAATCGAGTCCAGGCAACGCACGGATAGGCGCGTAGTTGGCCGCTATAGAATCCCGGAAGACAGTCGATCGTGATGACCGTGGCGTTCTCTTCCTTGAGCAACTGCTTAACCGCCAGATAGAACTTCTCGGAGAGGATTATTTCCTCTCGCGTCGGCTCAACCATTCGCACCGACCCGGCGATAAATTCATCCGCATTTCGCTCTGCGACCCTAGAATCCGCGCTATCCATGAGTTGATTCAGCCGCGTGAAATCGAGCGACTTCACAGTGATTCCGAAATTCTGGCGCATCTTTTCCGGGTTGTAACCCTCGGCCTTTCCGCTTCGGCTGGACAGACAAAGCACCCGGGTTTGCCGCAATCGCCGCATCGTATCCAGTGTCCTGATGTGCGGCTCGATTTCACCTAAATCGCTGCTGTGGACCAGGTCGGCTTGTTGTCCCTCTCGAACCACCCTGGCCACTGTGATGAAACCCGCGGTGCTAGGTGATGGGAAGTAGAAGATCTTGGGAGGCGCGAGACTCAGCGTCTTCTCCGTCAGCCCGCCATCGGGAATCGAGAGTGCAAATATCAACACTCCATCGACATCATGGAGTTTCCGGGCGCAGGCGGCGAGATCCTCGTCTGACTTTAGAACGTCGCCGCCGACAAACTCGACAGAAAACCCTGATTTTCGATTTCGAGCCTTCCACAATTCGGCCAGCTTCGACAACTCGGCCAGGTAGGCCCGGCTTTCAGCCCCCGGGTCAATGTCCGGGCAGGGCCACTTTGGGTCGGTGCCGGTCGTAAAGAGGGTGTAGACACGCGTGTGCTCGCGGTACTGTTCCTGACCGGCGGGACCGGTCCCTGATGATGGGTTTAAGACCGCGAGGCTGCCGCCTGCGGCAGAGGCGGCCATAAAATCCCGGCGAGAAATGTGGCAAGACATGTTTGCCTCCTTTTCGATGATCGCCATTAGAACGTCTCGGCGAGCGCGACTATATCCGCTTATCGAATCGGTGGCAAGTGATTGAACGTGGCCCTCTAATCCTCCTCTAAGCCGCGTAATCCGTGCGACCCGTACTATCCGCTCCCACGGATAGCACGGATTGCGCGGATTACGCGGATGATATTACTGCTGCTTTCTTTTGGCGATGGCCTCGGCTAGCAGGCGGCGCGCCTTTTCATAATCATCGCCGTTCTCGGAAAACCTCACCGCGTCTTTCCTGCTCACATCAGAAAACACACGAGGAACGATCGAGGACACAACTTGGTTCACCACATCGTCGAGTCCCAAGTCCCGGGCCAAGGTCAGATACAAATGGTCTTGCAGACCCCGGCGGAAATTAGCGAGCTGCACTGTCGAGCAGGGTCCCGGGATTCCGCGGTCCTCTTCCGGATGCTGCTTTTCTTCTCCGGGATAGAATAGAACCCCGTCTCCATTGGCGAAACTCTGACTCTCGATGGGCTTGTTGGGCTGACCTCGATTGTCGAAAGTGATCGGATTGGCCCAGACATTCTGAATGCGGTCGGTTGGTTTCTGGGAGTTATGTCGCCAGTGATTGCCGTGCCAGTAGAAGTAAACCCGGATGTCGTGCTTGAAGCAGGCCCAGATCGTAGCCCGTGCGTCGGTAGCGGGAGCGTCAATCACTATCGCACCGCCGTGAGGTCGTCCGCCGTTGTAAATCCAGTAATCGTTCCCGTTGGCTCGTTCCTCGAGCGCTTTCTGTATGAAATAGCCCTGAGGACCGGAACACCAGATGTCGATGCTTCCTTCCAGCTCCGGCGTGTAAGAGTGAGTCACAAAGACTGGAAGATCCTTGCCGGGTCCTGGGTTTGAATGGATGTTCTCGGCGAGTGTCTTGATATACGGAAACTGCGAGCGATCAGGCTCGTCAGGCATGTAAACGAAGGTCAGGGCATTGGGGAGCTTGGATCTGAGAAATGTCATCCAGGCGTCGGCCCGCCGCCAGGCGCTTGCACGTTCATCGAAGCTACGGCCCGGGCCGTAAAAGGTCAGGGGAACGATGGTGTTGCCGACGTTTTCGCCCGGGCCGGCATATCCGGCAGCTGGAACAAAATCCGAGCCTGAAAACCTGCCTATCTGTTTATTGACCGAATCCTCGTCATAGGCGTGGACCAGCTCTATCCGGTTTCTGTGGGCGAAGCGGTGATAGACCGCGTCGAGGTCCCGCCCATGATACAGATCAAACTGGGCTCGCTCGTAATAAACCATGGCATGCATGCTGTTGTTGTCCGGCAGCGTGAAATCAAACAACTCCAGTTCGACCGGGATCTCCCTCTTCTGGGAATCAGCCTCGACCGTGACGGTTCCAGAATAGTTGCCAGCCGGAAGCTCACGCGGGATATAGATTTCGAACCAGATGCTCTGCAGTCGTGATGGCGCGATGGAAAGGGGCATGCCTCCCTTTCCCGGACGGGCGTTTTCCGGCACGATCTGAACCGGTTTCAAGCCGGTGGGATCCTTGGGCGCCGAAGGCGTTCCTGCGCGATAAATCCATCGGGCGGCAGTCGGACGGGTCACATTCATGTAATTGAGCGAAAAGACTTGGATGTTCCGCCCGACGTACTGAGTCGGATCTGATGCCGGCGGGGCATAACTGATTTTGGCCGTGCCGTTTTTTTGAACGAGCTCCGGCAGGCGTGCCGAAAGCGCCTTTATGCCGTCTGAATCGGCCTCCACCAGGACCTGAAAGGCCAGGATTTCATTGCGGGCACCGAACAGCCGAATTGTCTTTCCGTCCCATACAAAATTGCCGTTCTTGCCTGGATGACGAAGGTCGTCCTGTTCAATATTAGCGCCGTCGTGTATCGCCCAGACCGTGGCTACACCAGCCATGGTTGGAGTCTGAATGACAAACAGACATAAGACTGTCAACGGCACGAAAAAAAAGCGATTCATGATTTCCTCCTGAAAGAAGACTCCTGAAAAAAGACTCCGAGACGTGAAGGGGACAGACTGGCTATTGTCCCCCGAGTGCTTAGTGTCTTTGGAGTCTTTTGATCTTCACAGCGACCACCCATTTTCGTACTGAGGGATAACATATTGCTCTGCGTCGGGGAAGTTGGTGGCCGTCATTCCGGGGCCGTCCCAGTAAAGCTTTTCCTCGGTGCGCATGGCGATTACCCCCATCAGGATGACTTCGGTCAGGGGGCCGGAATAAGAAAAGTCCGAGCTGGCTTTTCTTCCCTCCTTGCAGGCGTTAATCCAATCTCGGTAGATCCCGCCCACGCGAGGCAGAGTCTTGGGCGGGCGGCGGTATTCCTTCATCTTTGATTCGGGAACAATTCGGGGAACCCCGGCCCAACCTGCACACATGATCTTTCCCTTGTCGCCAATAAAAAGAATACCGTTTCCGTCTCCAGTCAAATCCCGTCCCGGTTCCAGGTCATCAGGGCGAGGTGGCATCAAGCCTTCGTACCACGTCATCTTAACGGGCGGCATATCGCCGCGCGCCGGAAACTGATACTGAACTATAGAAGCGAAAGGTCGTATCGAGCGGTTTCCCCAGGCCGAGCGCGCCTGGACCCATTCCGGGTAGCCCAGGTCCAAGGCGAAGAAGGCCGGATCCATGTTATGGCAGCCCATATCTGCGATCTTTCCAGTGCCGAAATGCCAATACTGTCGCCAGCCGCACGGAGTGTAGTTGGGATGGTAAGGCACATACTTGACCGGGCCGATCCAGAGGTCCCAGTCGAGACCTTGCGGCACGGGGAAGCCTTGGCTCAAATCGGCATCGTCACAGGCGCTGCGATTAGCGCCGCTGCTCCATGCATGGACCTCGCGCACTGGTCCTATCGCGCCATCGCGGATCCATTCGTAAGTAAGGCGAATTCCCTCGCCGCCATGTCCCTGGTGTCCCATCTGGGTCACCACTCCCGCCTCTTTGGCGGCCTCGGTTACACGCCTCACCTCCCATATAGTACGGGCCAGCGGCTTTTCGCAGTATAAATGCTTCTTGTGCCCGATCACCGCCATAGCGGCGACGGCATGAGTGTGATCAGGAGTTGAAACGACGACCGCGTCGATGTTCTTTTCGGTATCAAGCATCTTCCGGAAGTCGACGTAAACCTGACAGTCCGGGTAGTCTTTGGTAGCCGGATTGTTCCGGTATTGTTCCCGGATCCTCTCCAATCCGGGTCCGCGTCCCCCCGGTACCTTGTGGTAGAACCTGCTGTAGTCTTGGAACTCTGCCACATCGGCAATGGCCACTATCTGGACGTCATCCTCCTGCAGGAGGTTCCGAAGGTTCTGCATGCCCTGGCCGCCGGTCCCGATCATGGCGACATTGAGTTTTTGGCTGGGTGGTGTGAAACCGCGTCCGCCCAGGACATATCGAGGAAGAATGGTGATACCGGAAAGCATCGTTGCTGTGCTGAGGAATTGTCGTCTGGATGTTGCTGTCATGCGCCGATGATACTCGAAGTGCAAGAGATACCACCACAGAACAAGGCAGGAAAGTGGACATAGAGAACCCAAAGGACTAAAAGGACCCAAAGGACATGAAGGACATAAAGGACAAAAGGGACACAAAGGACAAAGGGACAGGAAAGGCCATCTTCTGAGTATTTGTCCTTTTAGTCCTTTATGTCTTTTATGTCCTTTATGTCCTTCAAGTCCTTTGCGTCCACTTTTTCTGTGGTTAAAGCTCTTTCTGTGGTTTCATGAAACCGATGAGTCTTAAACCCCAGTGTCTGCTGTTCGATTTTGGTGGAGTGTTGGTGCAGTGGGACGGCGTTGAACCGCTCGTATCACTGACCGCCGGGCGACTGACTCCTGAACAGGCGCGGCGATTCTGGCTCGAGTCGGAATGGGTCCGGCGTTTTGAGACGGGCCGATGCAACGCGCAAGAGTTCGCGATCGGCGCAGTTTGCGAGCTTCAATTAGAGATGGCGCCGGAGGCTTTCCTGGAGGCCTTTACCTCGTGGGACCGGGGGCCCTTTCCAGGCAGCCTTGATCTGCTCGTTGCCTTGAAGCCGCGGTTCACACTCGCCTGCCTCACGAACAACAACCCTATTCATTGGGCCAAGCCGGCATTGCAGGAGTTGGCCGCCTGTTTTCATCGTCGCTATGTCTCGTTCGAAATGGGGCTGATGAAGCCGGATCGGGAGGTGTACGAACGAGTGATCGCCGATCTTGCCTTGGACCCGGGCGTTATTGTCTTCTTCGATGACAATCCTGAATGCGTCAGCGCTGCCGGTGAGACGGGAATGCGAGGCTTTGTCGCCAAAGGCCCGGCGATGGTGATCCAAATTCTGGGCAGCCTGGATATAGCGGTTTAATAGGGTTCAACTGCCTAACGCCCTGTCAGCTTCCTCTGTCGCTTTTTGCGGCGGTTGTGGTATCGTCACGTTTATGACAACTCATCTATCGCGGCGCTCTTTTCTGGTTTCTGTGGCTGCCTCTCCCTTGCTTGTCAAGGCTGCGGCGGGCAAAAGCAAGATCCCTGTCGGTCTGGAACTCTACTCAGTCCGTGAGGAATTGAAAACGGACCTCATGGGAACCGTCCGGGCGGTGGCCAAGCTGGGGTACGAGGGCGTTGAGTTTTACTCCCCTTACTTCGAGTGGACGGCCGATTACGCCAAGGAAGTGCGAAAGCTGCTGGATGATTTGGGAATCGTTTGCTTTTCCACTCACAACGGGCCTAACTCCTTCACCTCGGAGAACATCGGCAAGGCTGTGGAACTGAACAAGATCATCGGCAGCAAGATGATCATCATGGCCAGTGCCGGCCGGGTGGACGGATTGAGCGGCTGGAAGCGAGTGGCCGAGCAGCTCAACCGGGCGGCGGAAACAGCCAAGGCCGCCGGTCTTCGGGTAGGCTTCCATAATCATCAGACCGAATTCCAACCGGTCGAAGGGGATCTCCCGATGAACGTCCTGGCCAAGAACACCGGGCGTGATGTAGTTTTGCAGCTGGATGTCGGAACCTGCGTTCACGCCGGGCACGATCCGGTTAAATGGATTGAGCAGAATCCCGGGCGAATCGCCTCCGTTCACTGCAAGGATTGGTCCTCCGATCCCAATAAGGGGTACCGGGTGCTCTTTGGCGAAGGTTCTGCCCCTTGGGCGAAAATCTTTGAAGCGGCTGAACGGGTCGGCGGAGTCGAGAACTATCTGATTGAACAGGAGGGAAGTGACTATCCGCCGCTCGAAACCGTGGAGCGTTGCCTGGCCAATTACCGCAAGATGCGCAGCTGACGGCGGGACCGGGTGCATCCTCCGGCGCGCATTCTGTGCGAATGAAGAAGCGGACGGTAGGGAGAGTCTCACTCAACAATAGCGAACCGGGACGTTATAATCGCTGAACAAGCTCTCCGTCATGGTACAGCAACACAGGTTCCCTGCCATGCGAACCGGAACGGAGTTGTCTTCGGCTTCGTCCCAACGAACCACGGCACCTTTGCCGTCCGATTTCCTCAACTCTGCTGTCCAGCGTCTCGGATGGTCAGCCCTTCTGTACGCAGCCGCCTTCGCTATTGCCTACACGGTTACACATCTCACGTTCCATTTCCCGGAGAGCTCTGCCCACGGGGGCGCACTTGTAGTATGTCTGCTGGCGGTCGTTGTTTCGGTTGTCCTCTACTTGGCTGTCCGGAGTAACCGGTTCGATCCTGCCCGGATGCTCGATATTGGGCTCGTCTACTGGGTTTACGGAGCGCTCAGTATCGATATCTCTTATTACACCGGCGTCTTGGAGATGGGCCTGACGACGGCGGGTATCTCGTGGGTTTGCGTTTGGCTCGTTATTTACCCACTCGTAGTTCCAAATCATCCTCGCAAAGTACTCGTTGCGGCCATCATCGTCGCCTGCATGGGACCACTGGCGTTCTTCCTCGCCCGCCAGGTAACGGGCGCTGGAAACCCTCCTCATTTCAATCCAGTCCAAGCTTTTTCATCTTATTTCGTGTGTGTCGGTCTGGCGTATATCAGCGCCAGAATTATCCATCGGATGGGCCGGGCCGTTCGAGAAGCACGGGAAATGGGGAGTTATCGTCTGATCCGCAAGTTGGGCAGCGGAGGGATGGGAGAGGTCTGGTTAGCCAGGCACCGCCTTTTGGCCCGGCCTGCAGCCGTGAAGTTCATCCGCCTTGATCAGCTTCTGACGAGTCCAGTCAGTTCAGGCAGCGCCAGGGGTTTGCTGAGCCGCTTTGAGAGAGAGGCGCAGGCCATTGCCATGCTGCACTCCGAGCATACTATCGATGTTTATGATTTCGGCGTCACCGAAGACGGCACCTTCTACTACGCCATGGAGTTTCTGGACGGTTTCGATGCTGAATTGCTGGTCAAAAAATACGGGCCGTTACCCGTAAACCGGGTTGTTTTTCTGCTGCTGCAACTGTGTGAATCGCTCAGTGATGCCCATTCAGCCGGTTTGGTTCACCGGGACATCAAGCCGGGGAATCTTTACATATGCCGTTATGGCCGCCGTCATGATTTTGTGAAGGTGCTTGATTTCGGCCTGGTGAAAACCCCGGACGAGGCCGGGCCGGGAGACGAGCGCCTCACGCAGACGGGGACTATTGCCGGCACTCCGGCTTACCTGGCGCCCGAAGTAGCCCTGGGTCAGGCGATCGATTCAAGAGCCGACATCTATTCGCTCGGCTGTACCGCTTTTTGGCTCCTGACTGGGAAGCCGGTTTTCGAGGGGATGCCGGTGGAAGTCATTCTTCAGCATGTGAATGAAGCAGCCGTCAGGCCCTCCGAGCGTAACCCGAAGATTTTCGTGCCTCCGGAACTCGAACAGTTGGTCATGCAGTGCCTGGAAAAAGACCCGGCCAACCGTCCCCAATCTGTTGCGGAGGTGGCCGAACGGCTGCGGAAGCTGGACCTGGCTGATCCCTGGACCTTCGAGAAAGCCGAGGCCTGGTGGAGCGAGCACCAGCCGGCGACCGAAGAGGACGTGCAGCCCCTTGACCAGCTCGCCCAAGAGACCATCGCGCCTGAGGACACCCGCGTTACCGCTTTCCTGGGGGTAAGAGGCAAGTGGTAGGAAAAAAAGGGGTAAGGGGGAGGAAAATAGGGTAAAGCGAAAAGCATTTTCCATTTTCCATTCTGTCATGCCGCTTAGATGGAAATGGAGCCCCGCTTTTCATGTCCGTCTGGTGGGAACCTGCCACGACAGGCGCGATCGAGAAATTGATGAAATGGAAAATGGAAAATGAACAATGGGGAGCCAATTGCAAAAATCAGCCTGATTCAGGATTTCAACGCCTTCGGGGTCGAAATACAAAAAAAGCTGGAGTCGTCGAGTTTTTGCAATTGGCTCTTCATTTTCCATTTTTCATTCCATCCAACTCTCGGCCCTTTTCTTCCGCATCGGCGAGCAAATCGAAAAATGAGAAATGGAGGGAAATGGAAAGTGCTTTTTCCCTTTGTCCCTTTATCCCTTTACCCCTTTACCCCTGTTTTCTCCCCCTGTTTTTCCGACACATCTTCCATCCGGTTTCGAATCTCTTCGAACTCAGATTCCAGGTCGAGAAATGCCTGGGCAACATCAGGATCGAAATGCTTGCCGGCCTCCTCCATGATTATGTCGCGCGCGACTCGGTGAGGGTAAGCCGGTTTGTAGGTACGGGGGGATCGTAGTGCGTCGTATACGTCCGCGACGGCCATTATTCGGGCACTGAGCGGGATTGCCGGGCCGGCGAGACGGTCGGGATAGCCCGAACCGTCCCATTTCTCGTGGTGCGACCTGGCGATTTCGATTCCCATGACCAGAAAACTGTTGTTGGGATACCGGGAACGGACCGCTTCAAGAGTTCGCGCTCCGATGATCGTATGCTTTTTCATCTCGTCATACTCTTCAGGGGAGAATCGGCCAGGTTTCAGGAGAGTGCTGTCTCTGATTCCGACCTTGCCGATGTCATGGAGCGGACTGGCGTGATAGATATTGTCGATGAACTGTTCGTCGATCAGAGGCTGGAAACCGGCCCGTTGTCGGAGCCGGATTGCCAGGTGACGGCAGAAGATTCGCGTCCGCTCGATGTGCTTCCCTGTATCCAAATGACGGGACTCGGCTAGTCTCGCAAGGGCAAAAATCGTGGCCATTTGAGACTCCGAGATTTCTTTGACTTGGGCGGCTACCCGCATTTCCAGTTCGCGGTTGTAGCGTTCCAACTCCCGCTGCAGTCGGCGTATCTTGAGATGCGTGTTAATCCGGGCCTGCAGTTCGGCAATCTGAAATGGCTTGGTCAGATAATCAACGCCGCCTACGGAAAAAGACTTGATTTTGTCGAGGGTATCGTGAAACCCGCTCAGAAAGATGACAGGAATATCGCGAAGCCGCGAATCGGCTTTGATAGTCTCGCAGACTTCATAACCATTCACACCGGGCATCCCGATGTCGAGCAGGATCAAATCGGGAACCTCGTGCTGCAGGGAGCGTAAAGCACTCTGGCCGTCTGTAACAGCTTTGGCCGTATATCCGAATCTGGCCAACAGCTCGACCAGGAGATTCAGCGTTCGCTCGTCATCGTCTGCTATCAGGATTTGCGGACTTTTTTCTACAAACTGGCTGTCGTTCAGTCGTGCCCTCCCCGCCGCCGTTTCTGGAAAATCTCTCCCCAACCGAGATACGGCAGCGCACACCCGTACTATAATACTCCCGGCTCGTCCAGGAAGTTCACGCCGTTGCGTTTTTTTTGCAGATTCTGACATATACTGGCGCCGTTTATGTCCGGAGGAACTTTTTTTGCGATTTTCATGGTGTTCGTCATCGTCGAGCGTATCCTGGAGACCCGGGCGAGCACCAAAGCGGTGCGAGGAAAGAAAACCGAATCGTGGTCGCTTCCGGTTTTGTTCATGCTTCATTGCCTCATTCTCGCCTCGGTAATCGTTGAATTCGCGCTTCTAAAAGAGCGCCTCAACCTCTGGGTCACAGCGCTGGGTCTGTTTCTGTTCGGGACGGCTCTGATCCTGAGGCTATGGGCGCTACGGACCCTGGCGGAGTATTGGAGCCTGCATGTTGAAATCCGCCCGTCTCAACGCCTGATCAAGCAGGGTCCTTATCGCCTGATGCGCCATCCGGCCTATGCGGCCATCATCCTGGAGTTCGTGGCGATTCCTCTGGTGGGGAACTGTTACCTGAGCCTTGGGTTGGTCCTTGCCCTGTACTTTCCCGTTCTGGCTTTGCGAATCGTGATCGAAGAAAAGGCTCTTATAGAAAAATTCGGACAGGGGTACGAGCAGTATAGAAAAACGACGGGAGCATTGCTCCCATTTCGGCCGCTTGCCTGGTTTTCCAGCCGTGACGGCCGGTAGGCAGGCGCGAAAGTCTGGGGGGAGGGGAACCCATGGGGACCAGTGCGGAACTTGCCTCGCTCTACCATTATCTTGTGGTGCTCGCGGGGGTGGAAAGCGTGGTGCTCGCGGGTATTACGCTTTACCGGAACAGGGCGAAATCAATCGGCCGCGCCGTGGGCGGCCTCTTGTTCTGTTTTGGCCTCTGGTTGTTCTGCTTCTCGCAGTATTTCAGGCCTCTTGATCAGCATGCAGCCTTAACCTGGGCCAAACTGACTCTCGGCTTCGCCTTTTTCAACTCTGTTCTTTATTTTCATACCGCCCTCGTCTATCTCGAAGAGACTCGCCGTCATGTCTTCTGGCTGTGCGTTGGGTACGCAATGGCGCTCGGGGTTAACCTTCTCCTGGTATCCGATGTTCTGATTGTCGATCTGCGCAAGCAGTCTTACTTGGCTCATTATCCGGTCGTGCGCAGTTCGCTTTACCCGGTGGTGGGTTTTCACATACTGGCCTGGCCGTTTTACGCTTTGGCGGTGCAGTATAAGGCCTTGAAGAAGTGGGCCGGTTTCCAGAGGAATCAACTGCTTTACTTCTTCGTGGCCGCGCTGATCGTTCATCTGACGACCAACGCTGCCATTATGCCGATGGACTTCAACCTCAATGTGCCGCCCATCGGGTTTTTCCTGTTGCCGATCAATCTTGGATTGTTGGGCTACGCGATCAGCACTGCCAGGTTGAAGGAATTTAATCGGGCGATTTCAACCCTCTTGACCCATACCTTTACCCTACTGGTTGTTGTCGTGCTTGCGGGACTCGCGGTTTCCGCGGCGGAATTCTGGGACCCGGACTTCCTCGGGAATGCTCAGACCGTTTTCGTGTTGGTCGTTGTCGCAACGCTT
>DAOTAI010000625.1:0-2231 GCA_035593865.1 Acidobacteriota bacterium | reverse complement strand
ACATCATAGTCAGGAGTCAGAACGGCAGGCGGATTGTTCTCGGCGATGTCGCCCGGGTTTGGCGTGGCAGCAAGGAGCGGGAAGTCATCGCCCGGATCAATGGTAAGGAAAGCGTTGAGATAGCGGTTTACAAGGAAGGTGATGCCAATACGGTGACCGTGGCCCGCGCGGTTGAAGCCAAACTCCAGACTTTGAAATCGGCCGACCGATTTCCCAAGGGGCTCGATTACGAAATCGTTTTTAATCAGGCCGATTTCATTGAAAACTCGGTTGACGATGTTCTTTCCTCGGCCATGCTCGGCGGTCTCCTGGCAACCGTCATCCTCTTTCTGTTTCTGCGTGACCTTCGAAGCACGATCAGCATTGCGCTGGCTATCCCGGTCTCCATCATGGTGACTTTCGCGCTGATGTATCAGACAGACATCAGCTTGAACATCATGTCACTGGGCGGAGTAGCGTTGGGAGTCGGTATGCTGGTCGACAACTCGATTGTTGTCCTCGAATCGGTTCATCGTCATAGAAAGCCCGGAGTTCCGCTCGTGGAAGCGGTGACGAAGGGGGCCCAGGAAGTTGGAAAGGCAGTCACCGCTTCCACTCTCACAACGGTCGCCGTTTTCGTCCCCCTGGTCTTTGTAGAAGGGATCGCGGGGCAGCTTTTCACGGACCAGGCTTTGACCATCACTTATTCACTCCTTGCATCACTTCTCGTCGCGCTCACATTTTTGCCCGTCGTCTTGGGGATGCATTTGAAGAAGGCATCCGAGCAGCCTCCCGCCGTGCCCGACACGAGGGAGTACAGCGAACGGAAAACGATTCGAGCTGTCCAGAAGGTGACTTTTCCGGTAATGAACTCGGTGCGCCGTGCTTTTCGGTTCTTTTTCAGCACTGTTATCACGACGGTTCTGGCGGACATCCGACGCCTGCTCCGCTTGCTGGGTCGGGCCATTCTCAGGATCATCGACCCGGCGCTCAGCCTCTTTACGTCTGCCATCTCGTTGTTGAACAGGTATTATCCACGACTTTTGAACTGGTCACTGGACAACAAACCATTGGTTGTCGGACTGACGATTGTCACGGTGGCTGTCGCGGCGGTTCTCTCGCTTCGTCTGGGAGCGGAATTAATCCCTTCTTTGACGCAAGGTGAATTCGCCTTTGAAATCAAATTACCGGAGGGCAAGGCGCTTCCGCAGACCGACCGCACGCTGCAGGCCATCGAAAAGCGTGTGGCTGCCTATCCGGAAATTAAAACAGTTTTTACCAGTGCCGGCGGCAGCACTAAAAACCAATTTGCGACCAACTCGTTCGACGAAAATTTCGGCCAGCTGTACGTCGTGATGAAGAACCGGACCGACAAGGCCGCGGAAGAACGTGTTATTGAACAGACAAGGGATGTCATCGCCTCCTTTCCCGAAGTCACCTACACCTTTAGTCGTCCCACGCTGTTTAGCTTCAAGACACCTGTTGAAGTCGAGGTTTATGCGTTTGATTTGGACGAAATGCGCAATGCGGCCGAGCTGATCGCCGCGAGAGTGGCTGCAATTGATGGACTGGAGGATATCCAGACAACCACGGAAGTTGGAAACCCCGAGATCCACGTGGTGTTCGACCGTGATCGCCTGACCCGGATGGGCTTGGACGAGAGCCAGATTGCCAATGCTCTACGCAACAAGATCAGGGGCGACGTTGCCACACGGTTTCGTGAAGAGGACCGGCAGATCGACATTCTGGTCCGAACCGAGGAATCCGACCGCCGGACCGTCGAGAGCATTGAAAACCTTGTGGTGAACGTCGCCTCATCGCCGGCCGCCAGGTCTTTAGCCTCCGAGCCGCCGTCCGTCGGGGAGGAAGCGGTTGCGGATCCACCCCAACGAAATCCGCAGCAACTCACACCCACTGTTCCAGTTCGCCTGTCTTCGGTGGCGAGCGTGCGACTGGAAAGAGGTCCAAGCGAAATCCGGCGAATCCGCTCTCAGCGGGCTGCGATTGTCTCAGCGAACCTGACGGGACGTGATTTGAGCAGCGTTACCGAAGACATAAAGGCGATGCTGCAGGATCTGCGTAGAGACCTGCCCGCCAACACGAGTGCGAACGTGGCAGGACAGAACGAAGAACTGAGCGTTGCTTACACCAGCCTGTTATTCGCCCTGGGATTGGCGGTTTTCCTTGTTTACCTGGTGATGGCCTCGCAGTTCGAGTCCTTGCTCCATCCCTTCGTCATCCTGTTCACCGTC
>DAOTAI010000624.1:0-2245 GCA_035593865.1 Acidobacteriota bacterium | reverse complement strand
CCGCCAACGCTTTCCACGTCGGGAGGCCGGCGAGGACTGGTCGATTAGTTACCGCTCATTCTGTTTTCTGAGGGATACAGGTTTCGAAGTGGCAGTAGATTCAGACACCGGTCGCGCCAAATCCGCGATTGTCGTGTGATCGACAATGCTGAGGATCGCCTGCCTGGTTCTCGCCCAGAGCGTTTGGAGGCCGCAGTCAACCTCGAACTCGCAAGGGAGGTACTCGGTTTCACTCACGCAGCCGAACGGGGCAATGCGGCCGTCGAGGACCCGAATAACCTCGCCGGCGGTAATCAGGGCCGCAGGCCGTGCAAGCCGGTAGCCCCCGCCCAGCCCGATGCGGCTGTCAACTATTCCCGCGTCCTTGAGTAGCTTGAGGATCTGCTCGAGGTACTTCACAGGCACATGCCATGCGGCGGAGATTTCTCTTGCCGAGACCGGGTGGATGGCCGAGTGCCTGGCGATGTAAATCAACGCCCTGAGGCCGTATTCGCTCCTGGTCGAAATGTTCATATTCCTACTGGATTACTAGGAATATACGGGATCAAACAGCGAGAGTCAAGAACAGCCGGTCAGCGATCAAGTTCCAGCTTATGACTTATAATCATTTACAATGGTTAACCCCCAGGCGAACCCGCCGCACGCGGGCCGCGAGGAGGACCGTTTCCTCCATATTGATCGGATCAGCAAACGTTTCAACCAGGTCGAGGCTCTGTCGGAGGTGTCGATGCGTGTTCCGGCCGGCCGGTTCACGACACTCGTCGGTCCGAGCGGGGCTGGAAAGACGACACTCATACGCATTTTGGCCGGCCTGCTGCCTGCTGATAAAGGAATGATCTGTCTTGACGGGCGAGACCTGAGCAGGTTGCCTCCTCAGTCCCGGCGAATGGCGGTCGTTTCCAGCCGTCCGAACCTCTTTTCTAGCATGACGGTGCGGGGGAACCTTGAATTTGCAGCGCGGCTTGGCCGCAGGGAAGGCGCGGGGCAGGTTGATATCGTAGAACTGGCGCGCCTGGCCGGTGTCGCGGAATATTTGGACAGATACCCAGATCAACTATCTGACGGACAAAAGCAGCGGGTGACAGTCATCAGGGCAGTGGCGAACCGCCCGGCGGCACTTCTCCTGGATGATCCCTTCAACAACCTGGATCCTGTAACTCGCTTAAACCTTCGGACACAACTGGCCCCACTGCTGCACGAGCTTAATATCCCCATTCTCTTCGTCACGAGCGACCAGGAAGAAGCATTTGAGCTGGGAGAGCAGATCGCGGTCCTGTTACGGGGGAGGATCGAACGCGTTGGAACGCCTTTAGAAGTCTACAACCACCCCGCCAGTCAAGGAGTGGCCGCCTTTCTTGGAATCTCCAATCTGCTGCTGGCGCGCTGGGACGGAGCGCACGTCCGGCTCGGGCCGCTCCGGATCGATCCCCCGGAGACAGTCCCGCCGCTCGAGCCGAATCAGTTGGTCAAGCTGGTCTTTCGGGCCGAGGACATTGTGTTGAGCTACCAGTCGCATTTCTGCCAGGCTGCCCATCAACTGGGAAAGGCGGTCGTCGAGACGACCCGTGATCTTGGGCCACTGCAGCGCCTGGTGGTTTGACTCACGTCTGCCGCCACCGTTTCGCAGAAATCGCCCGCCGGGGAGAGACTGCGATTGGTCGACGAAACTTTTCCGGAAGGGTTTCCGTTGACCGTCATACGAACTAAGTGGGATGCGGCGGAGGTACCGGTCGATCCAGGCGATTCAGTCGCGGTCGGTTTGAAGGACTACCGCTTAATCGCTTAATCACAGATTTCAACCGCAGAAAAAGACAGAGAAAAACAGAGGAAAGACTAAAGCGGATTACTCTGTTGCTACGCCGCCCTGGGTGCGGTTTGTAATCACGAAAATTCGTAGTATAGGGCTTCACAAAAATCGGTTCTTTCAAAAAGAGATCGGTCCCGGCCCTAATGCTTGGTCAGCGTCCCCGTTTCGACCATTTAGACTTCTTCTTCTGACTGGAGGTCCGTAGGATCGACACGTTTATAGGGATACGTGAAGGCTTTGACCCAGGTCCGTCAGGACCGACACGTGACTGGTAGCTGAGCCCAAGCGGCAAAAGTGGCCTTTTCCGGCAGACGCTGCCAGGTGAGGAGACGGAGCAGGGAGTTCACGTGCCGGTCCTACGGACCTGGGTCTTTCGCCTTCGGTCGTTACTATAAACGTGTCGGTCCTGACGGACCTCTGATGCGACCAGCACCGGCC
>DAOTAI010000623.1:0-2252 GCA_035593865.1 Acidobacteriota bacterium | reverse complement strand
ACCTTCGATTTGTCGTTGCGCCCCTGAACTGGACCGAACGGGGCATACAACTCCCATGCCGATTTGGGAAGGTAGAAGCCTGCCTGATGGCTTCCGGTCAGACCGGCATCGTTGGCTGAAATGAACTTTAGTATGGGCCTGCCATACTGCTGCGCCTCCATAATCGCTTTTTCCGCCAATGGTGAAGGCATACGGCCTCAAATGTTGCGGTCACATGGTCATCGTCGCCTTAAGCAGGCATCGTCCACTCTGAAAGAACTGCTTCGCAAGCACCTTCACGACTTGACGGGCGACAGCGGTCGATACCGCAGGCACGACCGCGTTTCCGAATTGCTTATACGCCTGCATATCCGACACCACTATGGGCAACTCGTCTTTGAAGCCGAGGAATCTCGCCACTTCCTTGTCGAATCCCATCAGTCGTGCGGCCTCCGATGGCGTGAGTCGTCGCGGGTTCTTCCCTTCCTGCGGGATGAGAATTTCGGAACCGTCCTTGTAGTACCTGGCGCTAAGTGTGCGTGTGATGCCGTTGAGGTCGGCAAGGCCAAACCCAAAGCCATTACCCTTCTCGGCGTGACGCCTTGCATATTCCTGCAAGTACTGCCACAAGTGATCAGTCAAGGTGTACTTGGCAGCGGGGTTTGGATCAAGGATGTCGCGAAGCCGCGGCGTATTGTTTGAGGGGGTGGGAAATTGGAAATCCGGTCGCTCTTTGAAGACGTGTTTGTCAAAACAGACGATGAATACTCGTTCCCGGTGTTGAGGCACGCCGAAATTGGAGGCGTCCAGAACCGCATCAAATACCCAATACTCCTGTTCTTCGAGGTTGCTGTTGATCACCCGCCAAGTACGGCCTTGATCGTGCGACTTCAGATTCTTAACATTTTCCAGAACCACCACGGGCGGGCGTTTGATCTCAATTATGTTGATCACATCAAAGAACAGTGTGCCCTGCGTCATGCATTTGAAGCCATGGGCACGCCCGAGGCTGTTCTTTTTCGATACACCGGCAATGGAAAATGGCTGACAGGGGAATCCAGCCAGAAGGACATCATGCTCTGGGATGTCTTTCGGTTTGATCTTTGTAATGTCACCGTGTGGTTCTTCGCCGAACCACTTCCGATAGGTCTTCTGCGCGTACTCATTCCACTCAGAGGTGAAGACGCACTTCCCGCCCATCCGTTGGAAACCTATGCGGAGGCCACCGATGCCGGCAAAAAGGTCGATGAAGTTGAATGGCATGCTTCCTGGGAGGGGTTCAGGTCGGGAGATCGGGGTATCAAAGAGGGTAGGAGCATCCCCTTCAGCACAGACCTTCTCTAAGGCTTTGATGACAAATTGGTTCTGACTGAGCTTCTCCGCTTTCCGCTTGGTGTCAATCCACGATTTCACTCGTGGCGGCACGTCTCTGATAAGAAGCTGCTTGGCCATCAGCGATCCTCTCTGGGTAAAACTGATAGCATGCTATCACCGTGTCCCAGCGAGAGCAAGAAGGAAATGCTGAGCTCGCCGTTGACAATCTCGCGTCAAGCGTTTACTTTACTCTAAACGATTCCAATGCTTCGGAATGTCTTTGGCGTGATTGAGAGGCTATGGCAGGCAACCCGTTATTTGGCAGCAGGATACGCGAGCTTCGGGAGGCCAAACTCCAAGAAGACCCCCGACGGTTTACGCTGCGCCAGTTCGCAGTGGCCGTGGGCATCAGCCCGACTTTCCTGAGCAAGGTTGAGCGGGGCGAATTCGATCCACCCGCAGCCGACAAGATCATCAAAATGGCCGAGCTGCTGGGCGTGAACGCGGACGAACTGCTGGCGCTGGCCAACAAGGTCGATCCGGAACTGGAGAAGATCATCAAGGAACAACCGCAGGCCCTGCCGGACCTGCTGCGTACGGTGCGCGGCATGTCGGCGGAGGAGCTTCGCAAGCTCACGGAACGGGCACGGAAGGAACAAAAGGACTGACGGGCGAGGCGTCAGATGGCCAAGGTTAGGTTTCTCAAGCACGACCAGATCGAGAATGCGGCGCTGTGCTTGCTGGCGGAGTACGGTCGCAAGTACGGAGCGGTGAGCGAACCGCCGGTACCGGTGGAGGAAATCCTCTCGGCGCACCTGGGGCTGACGCTGGATTTCGATGACCTGCCCACGCGTCTCGGCACGCCGGACGTGCTGGGGGCCACACGCCGTACCCGGTCGAGCAAGTCTACGACGACTTCGGCCGGCGGACGCAGATGAAGACCTTCCGCGGCGGCAGCG
>DAOTAI010000622.1:0-2252 GCA_035593865.1 Acidobacteriota bacterium | reverse complement strand
GTCCCCGAAACCCGGACGCCCGCCAAGGATGGAGTTCCCACCTGCACGTTGCCGTCGTCGCTCACCAAGAGCACATCCTTGAACTCGACCTCTTGGCCCACCTCGCCGCCGAGACGCTCGACCTCCACGGTTGCGCCTTCACTCACCCGGTATTGCTTTCCTCCACTCTTGATGATCGCGTACAAGTTGCCCGCCTCCTTCGTGCTCATATCTCTACGAGAAATAGCTGTTCTCTCGAAAAAACCTGATTATACCGACCTGGTCTACGCGGTGTCAAAAAGTATGAGCGGGCGGGGATACCCCGTGAAGAGGGTTTTCAGTTTGTGTATAGGGAACGAAGGGCAGCGGGCTTCCCTCAATCTTGTCGTCAACCGCTCGCGCCGGTGTCATTTTTGTTAACTTGCCGATTTAATTTACTCTCTGTTGCTTTCTTGCGGCCTCTGATAGACTTCATCCGGTTTTTGTGATGCTAACGGGCAGAGGTTTAGCAGGTCGAGGAGTTTGGTCATGATTCCTGAGACAGGAGAACCTGGCGCCGCCGTCCTGGTCGTTGGCGGAGGCATTGGGGGGATGAGGGCCGCTCTCGACCTGGCTGATGCCGGCCTGAAAGCCTACCTGGTCGAACAGACCGCCTCACTGGGCGGGCGTGTGGCTCACCTCGGTTTCATGTTCCCTCAACATGACTGTGTTCTTTGTCGAGGCACTTCCGACCACGGTTATGGTTGTACGCGACCCTCGATCTCTCCCGCGTATCTTCCACATAACCGCCACCCGAACATTCATATCCTTACTAACGCCCGTGTGGTTGACGTCCAGGGTCAGGCCGGGGATTTCAGCATCTCAATTCGCCAGGAGCCGCGCTACGTAGATCCTGATCGGTGTACCAACTGCGGGCTGTGTTCCGAAGTGTGCCCGGTCGAACTGCCCGATGGTTATCAACTTGGAATGACGACCCGAAAAGCCGTTGGCAGAGTCGCAATCCGCGCCATTCCGGACAGCTATACCGTCGATCGAGGGCCGTACTGCGACACTTGTGGCAAATGCGCGGCGGTGTGTCCGACCAAAGCGATCGATCTTAGCGAAAGCGCCCGTCTCATCGAGCTCGAGGTGGGGGCGATTCTGCTCGCGGTCGGTTTTGATCCCTATGACGCGACCAGGTTGGAGGAATTGGGGCACGGCCGTTATGTAAACGTCCTTTCGGCGATGCAATATGAGCGTCTGGCGAGCCGATCCGGGCCGACCGAAGGCTTCATCCGGCGCCCTTCAAACGGTCAGGCGCCTCGATCGATTGCTTGGCTCCAGTGTATCGGTTCCCGCGACCGCCGGCGCGCTTACTGCTCGTCCGTCTGCTGCATGTATGCCACCAAGGAAGCTGTCCTGGCAAAACAGAGGCTGGGGCCGAACGTCCGCTGCAGCATCTTCCAGATGGATGAACGCGCTTTTAATAAGGAATACAGCAAGTACCACGCGGGCGCTCGCGAGCAATACAACATCGAGTATCACCGCTGTCGCGTTTCGGCTGTTTATGAGGATCCTGAGACGAAAGATCTGATCCTGCGGTATGCACATATCTCCGGCCGGATCTCCAAGGAGCGATATGAACTCGTGGTTCTGGCGAATGGCGTCGAACCGCCCGCAAATGCCCCGCATCTGGCCGAAGTGTTCGGTTTTGAACTTAATAGGCACGGCTTCTGTCGAACCAACAAGTTCACTCCCCTTCAGACTAGCCGGCCCGGCGTGTTCGTCTGCGGTACTTTTGCGGCGCCAAAAGAGATCTCCGAGACGATCCTGGATGCCAGCGGCGCCGCCGCGGAAATCATCCGTTTCCTGAATCATCGGATCAACACGAATCCTCATAGCAAAGTCTGGCCATTCAGAGCCAGCGTCTCAGGTCGTCTTTTGCAGCTCGAAGATATCGATCACAGGCCGCCTCGAACCGGCGTATTCCTGTGTTCCTGCGGCGGTACAATCGGCAAAGTAATCGACCTTGAGGCGCTCCGGGATAAGGCGGTCCGTATGCCCGCCGTCGCCCAGGCAGAAATCATCGAGTTCGCTTGTCTTCCGGAGGGCCGGGCGCGAATTCAAGACGAGATCAAACGGCATTCGCTCAACCGAGTGGTCGTGGCGGCTTGCAGCGCGCGCACGCATCAGGCGCTTTTTCAGAGGACTGTCGTTCAGTCCGGCTTGAATCCCTATCTGCTCGAAACCTCGAACCTGCGTGAACAGTGCGCTCAAGTACACCAAGGTGAACC
>DAOTAI010000621.1:0-2252 GCA_035593865.1 Acidobacteriota bacterium | reverse complement strand
ATCAGCGATCTCGATTCGTTCGCCATCGTCTCCATTTTCAAGGGAGATCTGCGTGATGTTCCGGCTGCGGCGAAAGCGCATTCGGCATTCATTCAGAGCGATCGCGTAAAGCCAGGACGAGAAACGGGCAGGGTCAGTCAGGCGATCCAAATTCTGATACGCTTTTGCGAACGTGTCCTGAGTCAAGTCCTGGGCCTCCTCGACATTGCCGACATGACGGCACACGAAACTAAAAATGCGCCGCTGCCATCGCTCAGCCAGTTCTCCGAAGCAGGCGCCATCCCCCTGCAGAGCCAGTTCCAGAAGGTACTCGTCGCTCCGGTTTATTTTTCTCCCCGACTTGTCAAGATGCTCGCTCAATCGCAAAAGTCTAATAAAATATGAACACAAGCCGCAACTTGCACAGGAAATCGCAGGGGCAACCGCGGATGTGCGGCTAAGAGTATCCTCACGGGGGAACTGTTGTTTAGAAGGTCACGCAACAGCCCCAACAGCCCGGCTTCAATCCTTTCACTGGCTGTTGCCGCTTCTTTGCTCCAAGCGACGTTTTCGCCGTTCCAGGGCCGCTTCATACCGTCGCTTCTCCTCGTCAGTCTCGGGGATCAGAGGAGGGATCGGGGTCGGTCTTCCCTCCTTGTTGATCGCCACGAAGGTGAGAAAAGCGTCACTGGTCTTAATCTGTTCCCCGGTGAGCGGGTCTTCGGAATGCACCTGCACCTCAACCTCCATCGACGTTGTGAAAGCCCGGGTAACGAACGCTTCGAGAAGGATCAACTGCCCCACACGAATCGGGTTGAGAAAGCGGACCGAATCGACCGAAACCGTCACAACAGGGTTTCGGCAATGACGATAAGCCGCGACCGCACCAGCCATATCCATCAGATGCATCACCTTGCCCCCAAGGATCATCCCGTAAGCGCTCGTGTCGTTTGGCAACACAACCTCCGTCATAGTCGTGCGCGACTGTGCAACTGTCTTTGCTTCCATTTGTCCCTCATCGTCTTATGCTAAAATTTTAATCACTCTTTGTAGTCCTTGGCATTGCTTTTGCATCTATACCAGCGAGGACCAAGAACAGTATGAGCAGCTTCGCAGTTCTTACGCTACTGTTAACTATCACAGTCTTTTATGTCTTCCTGTGCATCTATATACTGGTGCATGTCGTCAGTCGGCGCGCCCCTTCATTTGTAAAAGCCATGACCGCAGGCAAGAAAAAAATGCACGAGAACTCATCCTCCAAGGCTAACAGTCCCTTATGGTAAGGTGCTGGCTATGACGTTGAATGTTGAACTTGCCTGGTACGCAGTCAGTTTGATGGCGCTTCTCATGCTGCTCCAGGCTCTGATCGTCTTCATTCTGTTCACAAGGGCTGCAAAATACTTGCGAACCAGCCAGAAACGTTTGTATTCGCTGATTGCCGGAATTGGAGCAGGAACAACGGCCCTCAGACAATTACTCGCTCACACCGAGCGAGTCCCGGAGAAGCTGGCAGAGCTTGAGAAGAGAATTCCCGAGGTTCGTGCTCAAGCGACCCAGTTGGTAAACAATTTTGCCCTGCGCAGTGAAGCTTTGGTTGACCGTTCCCGCTCCTATCTGTATCGAATAGACGAAGGCGCCGATAATGTACTAAGCAACTACTCGACCCAGATTTTCCGAGTGCACCGGGCGATTGTTCATCCAGCCATCCGTTTGTCGACGCTGCTTCAGTCGATTCAGACGATCGTCTCGCGCGTCTTCCCCGGCGGAGAATCCCCCGCCTCCCACTCGCCGGATCAGGAGATCTTCATCTGAGATGCCAACCACGGTAGGGGCGACAGGGTTTCACGAAATTCCAACCCTTTATTTATCCGATCACTTACAAGTGCGCGAGAATGCTGTTTTCTAAAGTGGCTTAAGTACTTCGTTTCAGCCTTTCTAACGGAGCGCATAGGGCGCTCTTGCGGCCAATTTTACCCCTTTTGCAGGCCACTTTAGGCGTCGTCAAACTTCGAGCGCGTCCGGACCTGTCGTCCTGCTCCCTGACCACCATCAGGCCGGTGCTGGTCACATCAGAGGTCCGTCAGGACCGACACGTTTATAGAGACGACCAAGGCTTAAGACCCAGGTCCGTAGGACCGGCACGTGAACTCCTGCACCGCCTCCTCACCTGTCAGTGTCTGCCGGCAAAAGGCACTTTTGCCGCTTGGGCTCAACTGCAAGTCACGTGTCGGTCCTGACGGACCTGGGTTAAAGCCTTCACGTGTCCCTATAAA
>DAOTAI010000620.1:0-2263 GCA_035593865.1 Acidobacteriota bacterium | reverse complement strand
AACACGAGCGTGGGAACTGATTCCTTCGGGCGGAGGAAAGAGTATCCCGGTCAAGGTCGAATTCCCATCCGGACTGGATTCTCTCCAAATCGATCTTGAAAACGAACACCTTTCGCCCGGAAATTACCGGCTGGAAGGACAGTGGGACTGGGAGTCGTTTTCGGTAGCCGGAAGTCTCGAGATTCATGCCCTTGGCGATATCTCCCGGGCCGCAGTTTCTCCAGCTTCACTCGATCGGCTGGTTGAAGGTTCTGGAGTGGTAACGGTCCGCCTGGAGGGCGCCGATTTTCAGTTCCTTGAAAACGTCCGTCTGTCGAGACGCGATAAACCTATCGAACTGACTTTCAGGCTTCCTTCCGGAAAACGAGGCGGGGTTCAGAATCACGTTGAAGTGGATATCGACACGAACCTGGTCAAGGCTGGAGAGCATTCACTGGTCCTGGTACAGTCGGGGGCTCAGTCTTCGACCATCGCGATCCGCGTTCATCCGCCTCATCCAACAATCACAAACCTTCCAATTCGCCTGAACCTTGGTGAAGCGATACAACGTTACGAGCTGCAAGGGACCGGGCTGAACCGGATCACCGACCTGCGAGCCGAAGCCGGTCGCTGGTCCCTGGTTGCTCCCGTTCAGGAAGGGAACCGAAGAGAGCTTTCCGTCGAGGGGCTGGACGGGGTTGCTAAAGGCGCCTTGCTCGACCTGGAGATGCGGGTTGAGGATCTCCAGGAGCCTTTGATTCTTCGTGGCGCGGTGGAAATTCGTGGCCCCCGCCCCCGGATTATTGGCATCGAACGCTCTAACCCGGGTGAGGGAACGGTCGCGTTGCGAGAGGGTGAAATCGCAATCGGGACAGTGGTCACCTACGCCGTCAGGACGGAAAACGTCGACTCTTCGCCGGTGGTCGAGCTGCGTTGCGGCGACAAGAATCAACCCTTTAGTCTCTCTCCCGGCGAGCAGCGAGGTCATGCCAAACTCGATGCAGCGGGTGATCAGATTCTTTTTCTCGCTTTGGATCCGGCCGGAGTCGGGGAACCGGGTTGCAGGCTCACAGCGAACGTGAGCACCAGGACCAGCGGCGTATCAGATTCGCATCTGCTGGGCGTCGTCGTGAAGCTGCCCAGGATTGAAAGCTTCTCTCTGACAAACGAGGCCGTGGGGGAAGGCTTTTATGCGGGCAGCCTGGTCGGCGAAAATCTCCACTTGATCGAGAAGGTCGGATGGGACAATCGGCAAGGCTATCCGGTCGAGTCCATACCCATGCCGTTCGGTGGAGACTTCCGAAAACAGAAGCTTCGCATCGTACTTCCGTGGCCGGCGCCTCGCCCCCATGCGCCTGTCTATGTCTGGCTGCGCGGCGAACAGGAAGCTCGAGCCACTCGGGTTGGTTTCTAGGCGGTGCTTATTGTCTCTTAGTCAACCTTACTATCGTGGCACCCCAGGAACCGCCACTCCCTTCCTCGTGGCCGTAGCTCACGACGTGAGGGTAGCGATCAAGAATCGAGTGAACGATTCGCCTCAGGGTGCCCGTGCCTTTGCCGTGGATGATCCGGACCTGGGTGATACCCCGTTTCAGGCACTCGTCCAGATAATTGGGAACCAGGTCGTGCACGTCCTTGGGCGAGAATGTGTGCAGGTCCAGAGTTCCGTCGATAGGGATCTCGACAGGTTCCTCGTCAAACTCGGACATAACCGCCACTGACTTTCACCGAAACGGGAACGGTCCGGCTAATCCGGTTTTCAGCGCGGACTAACCGGACCCGGGGACTGTAGAGTCCGGCTGTAGAGCCGGGCTGCGATGAGATCGCGGTTTCGTCGATTCAGCCCGCCATCTCTTTACGGCGTTTGGCTTCGGACGTGCATTCTGTAAGCGAATGCCTCGCCTCCGGTGTCGCCGAAATAATCCCAGATGCGCAGATAATAGGTGCCGCTCGCCGGAACGACGAAACGCAGAAACGAATCGAACTGCGGAAGATAAGTCTCCACAGAAAGCGGTCCACCCAAACCGTTCTGGTCATTGGTTGCCACGACGTTCTCGTTCGAATCCAGAACGAAAATCTCGGAATCCAGCTCTGATCGGTCTGGCAGGGTATCGGCCTCGACCAGCACCGTAATGATGTCCCCCTGCTGCGCGGTGAACCGGAAATAATCCTGCTCCATGTCTGAAATCGTACCGGAGAGGACAACCGGCAGGCTTGCGATCACGTCGGCAGTCTGCGCAGTGTCATTCGGCTCGGTCTCGGGGACATCTTGCCCATCCACCAC
>DAOTAI010000087.1:0-14109 GCA_035593865.1 Acidobacteriota bacterium | reverse complement strand
GGAGAATCACATCCAGATCCCGACCCTGTGCTTCCACAAGGATCTCATGCCCTTCGGGGCCTGCCGCCTCTGCGTCGTGGAGGTGAAGGTCAACGGGAAGTGGCAGATCTCGAGTTCCTGCGATGCGGCCGTACAGGATAAAATGGAGGTCCGGACGAACTCCGACAGGGTGAAGGAGAGCCGCAGGCTTGCCGCAGAGCTTCTGTACGGCAAGTACCCGACGACGAAGGCCGTGCGCGACGTGGCGGAGAGCCTGGGCGTGCAGGTGGCCGAAGGGGAAGCCAAGGGCAGCGACTGCATCCTCTGCGGTCTTTGCACGAGGACCTGCCACGAGATCGTCGGCGTCGACGCCCTCAAATTTCTCGACCGCGGCCTGGGTCGCAGCGTGACCGAACCCAAGATCGAGTACATCGCCGATGCCTGCATCGGGTGCGGCTCCTGCGCCTACGTCTGCCCCACGGGGTTCGTCAGGATGGAGTCCGCCGGGGACCGCCGGGTGATCTGGGACAAGTCCTTCAAGATGGTCGCCTGCGAGACATGCGGCCGGTACTTCGCGCCCGAGGAGCAGCTCAAATGGATCAGCCGAAAGACGGGGGTGCCCATGAGCAAGCTCATGGTCTGCACGAGCTGCAAGTAGGCGGGAAGCAACAGGGTCTTCGATAAAAGACCGCTCTTGACAAGGGGCGGTCTTTCCATTAATATCCGGTTTCCGATTTTTCGAACCGATTCATTCCCCGGTAGCTCAGTCGGTAGAGCAGCTGGCTGTTAACCAGCGGGTCACATGTTCGAGTCATGTCCGGGGAGCCATAAACAAGGGGCTCGGCCTTGCGCCGAGCCCTTGTTTATGGCACTCTCGGTCTGGCAAGAACATCGACATTCCCGACCAATGGAACTTTCTTATGGAGCATGTTGATTCGCCCTGGTGGGTCTATATTTGCTCCAAGACGGGCTACCAACCTTTTTGCAATGCTTCCAGTTGGCTCGTGGAATCCAGCACCTTGCTGCAGGTTTCCCAATCGACATTTTCAATGCGGTCGTAGCGCATTTCGAAGGGATGGCGTTTCGGTACGGCATCAATGATACGCCGGGCTTCCTCTTCGTCTTGTAAGGCCGCGGCAATCCAGACGTCCTCAAGGGTGTCAGGGATCTGGCCGAACATATTCCGGATGTTCTCGAGTCGCTCCGACAGGAGCTCGTGGACCCGGTCCTCCACGGAGCCCTTGTAGCGCATATTGTAAATCAGAACCTCCGGCCGCAGTTGCCCTATCCGCTGGATCCTTCCTTTTCGCTGTTCCAGCCTGGTCGGATTCCAGGGAAGGTCCAGGTTGATCAGCGATCCAAGACGCTGCAGATTAAGCCCCTCCGATGCAGCATCCGTCCCGATCACCAGGCGCAACTCGCCGCCAGTGATCTTCTTTTTGATCTCGTCACGATTTACGCGACGGAATATTCCCTTTTCTAGAATACCCGATTTCGCCGTATTGGCGTAGATGGCGATCTGCTCGTCGGGCATGCGGCGCGACAGGCGTTGCCCAAGCCATAGAACAGAATCGTAGAACTGGCTGAAGATGATACAGCCCAGCGCAAGCCAGCCTTCCGTGCCGGGAACTCCGGTGGAAAGAATAGATTCCACTCGTTGCAGCTTAGGGTCTTCATCTCTATTTTCTTCCAATATCAGCAGATATCGGTTCAGGGCATCCCGCTCTTCTTTCGTCAATGGGTAGATAGAGGAGGTCACTTCCGGCGTATCGTCGTCCACGTCTTCATCTTCATCAGCCCTCGATCCCAGCATCTGCTGGGCCGTGAGCCGTCCTGCCTCAATGGTGCTGCCCGCCCGTCTCAAGAGAATCGTTTTCATGAATCCGGAATTCAGACCGGGCCTGCGGCCGAGGATCGAACAGAATTCCTCCGCTGCCGCGTAGGCATCGCTTAAGAAAGGCGGCAGAATAATCGCCTCCCTGTCGCTTTCGCCGAAAAGTCGTAACCCTATACGCTGCAGGTAGGGTTCGTTGGTCCAGGGATCTATCGTATTCTCCAGATAATCTCTGGTTCGACGGACGATATGCCTGAGAAAAGGGTTGTGATCCTGGAAGAAGCGCCGAGAAAGTTTGTTGATCCTTTGCCTGTCGGGCCCCGATACGGCGTAATAAACTTCCGGCGCCGCCCAGTGGTCTGATGCCCCGACTTTCAGGTTTCTTCTGAGAAGTTCGAAGTCCACGCCTTCCTTAGCGGGCGGTAGCGGGTCCCTCATCCACTCCCAGGCATCCGTCGGCTCTGCTGGAGGCGATGCCTGTCTTAGTACGATATCGAGGCCTTCCTGAGCCCGCATGCGCCAGCGGCTGTAAGACGATCCTAGAACGCTGTTGTTCCCCTCATTCAGCGCGTTGAGGAGGTCCCATGCCTCTATGGGATCGAGTTGGACCGGTGTCGCCGTAGCAAGCAGCAGACTTCTGGTTTTCGGGGCTATGCTCGTCAAAAAGCGTAAAAGATTATTCGGCTCCGGCTTTTCCCCCTTGTGGGATGGGCCCAGGTTCGAGCGCCGGGCCCGGTGGGCCTCATCCAAGATGACGCAATCGTAGCTCATCTCCTGGAGGATGTCTGCCGCTTCCGAACGACGGATAATGAGGCCGGTCGAGACGAGACCAAGACGCCTCGGACATTTTCGAATTCCCTGTGTGCCGGATTCGGGATAGATGATACCTTGTTCATCGATCCACTGCCGGCCGTTCCAGCGCGCCGATGGTAGTTCAAGGAGGTTCCAAAGTTCGTCCTGCCATTGAATCATTAAAGGCCGCGGAACAAGGATGAGGACGGGATTGTCGCCGTACAGGGCCATGAGCTTGGCTGCAAGCGCCAGCTGGATCGTTTTTCCTAAACCAACCTGATCCGCCAGCAAATACCGTGCACCGCCGTTTTTGTGGGCTTCGAACGCCAATTTGATGAAGAATTTTTGATGTGCCCAAAGGCCGTTTTCACGGCGATAAACGGGGAGTTCTACAACCGGCGCTGCAGGTTCAGCTTCGTCCTTCTTCCACACGCCAACGGTAGGCATAACGACGCGGTCGATCAACCGGGCGACGTCTTGCACCACAGCCTCGGCCAAATCCACTGCATAAGGTGAAGCCCAAAGGGCGTCAAACTCTTCCTGAACCCATCGAACGCCGTCCGCGCTCTCATCCAGCCAGACCATCTCGTAATTATTCACCCACGCGGTCCGTGATTCATTGACGCTTCCAATAAAGCATGCCTTGGAGCCATCCTTCCTGGTGATGACGCCGGCCTTACCATGGATCAAGCCGAAAGCATTGTCGGGGAGGACCTTCACCTTCAGGCGGCCGCTCGCGAGGAAGTCGTGCAACCGTTGAAGCCGGAGCTTCATGGTCTCGGGAATATCGGCAGGAAGCGAGGCACACCACTCACGGTGCATGCCCCATTTTGCTGTTCGGGCAGTCTGGACATCGAGCGGGCTCAAGGACGAGTTGCAGACTACGCGGACGCTGGTTCCGTCACCTGGATCGCCCATTTTCTCCAAAGCCTCACCGGCAACTTCCAGAAGAGAGGAGCTAAAGAATCCGGCGATCCGGTCATACTGCCTGGCACCATTCAGGTGATCAGTCAAAAAATCCTTCAGCGGGCTGCGCCGGGAGGAATAGCGACGGATCATAGGCTATCCCCTTCTACGGTACCGAGTAGCAGGTGGGCTGCCTCCGTGTCTTTTTTCCAGTGCGTCATGGACCCTGAAGGCTTATTCGACAGGTAGTCGAGCAAGGCAATAACTGTGCGCCGCTGATCCCAATAGCCCGGAAGCTCCTGCTTCAGATAGTCAAGGCCCGGCTGCGGGTCGTCCTCCTCAGCCGTCTTGTAAACGGCGAAGAGGACCTGACGGAGAAGTGATCCTGCAAACCCTTCACCGGATAGGTCGCGACCTTTCAACTCACTGGCTGTCTTGAGGCGGGTCTGATTGGCAGCATCGCTTCCCAGAAGCCACCGATAATCCCGAATGCCGAATCCCCTGGCGAATTCTTGATAGACGCCGTCTCGGTATTCACCGTGGGCCTCGATCTCAACTCCTTTAATATAGAAGCGCTCTTCCGGCGCCAGCTGTCTCCAAATAGTCTTGTCCAATCCATCGGGTACGAGAAAATCGGATGCGATCCGGACCGCGCTTCGGATCATATCCGACAACGGTGATGTCTCACCCGGCCTCCGAGTCCTTCGCAGTTCCCTTTCGACGTCGATATCTTCGATAGCACCATAGGCCGTCACGACCCGGAGGGCTGCAGCGTAGGCGGCTAGCTGATAATCTGCATCGCCGAAATTCGGGTCTTCTTTGTCATCAAGCTCCAGCATGGCGGCAAGCTGGCGCCTGACCTCGTTTTGGACTTCTGGCCAGATGTCGGCCCGGTCACCTCGGAGGGAATCCCTGCGTTTGCGGAGCACGAGGAGAACTGTCCCCTGAACGTACTTTCCCGTTCGGAATGAGGTATCTGTTTCGGTGGCGATGGTCCATGCAGCCGTAACCCGAAGCCCCGCCGCCCAGAGAATAAGGGCCAGATCGGACCACACATCCACATCCTGGTGGGTGAACATGACCAGTTGAAAGCCATTGTCCGGCATTTTTTCCGCCAGCTTTTTGTAACACTCCACCATGGCCACCCGGAAGTTTTCGTCGGCCCCCTTTACGGCAAGCGCCCGCTTGCTGTCGGTGTACCATTCAGGGAAAAGGACGGGCAGGCGCTTCTCGTACCAGGCGAGGAATAGCTCCGAGAGTTCCTCGTAGTTGACGGCATCGGCGTAAGGCGGGTCCGTGACCCAGAGGTCAGCGGAATAATTCGTTATCCTTGCATCTAAGGGAAGTATTTCCGAATTGCTAGAGATACTTCTCTCAGGCACGCTGAAATGCCAAGAGGTTTTCAAAGCACCAAATCCCCTTGTTGCGTAATTAGCCAAAGGGTTCAATGCCTGATTGAAGTATGCTTGTGCGCCTTTTTCGTTTGCGGCACTCGAGTCCCATCTCGATAATCGTGAGCACCAGTCCGCCAAGCGCCCGATCCCCAAAAGTAGAACCACACGGTCCTGCGGAGATGTCGCGATCTCATCGCTTATTTTCTGAAACAGGCCGATCATCAGCAATTGCCGGGGATTGTAGAGGTGATGCCAGTGGGTCCAGCCACGGGTCCGTATAGGCTCATCTGTTTTGTCTCCCGGCTCGATCCTTCGGTGGGGAATGTAACCCTTTTCCTGCCATTCATGGAATCTCTTCTTGAGCAGGCGATTGACCTTATCTTCTCTTTCAATATCTGCCTCGGTCGGCGCGCGATAATACTTATTGCCTGTTTCCGGGTCCACCCAGCGAATACAGTAGAGACGCTCTTGAAAAGCATCGGATTGTCTTGGGACAACATCACCGTCATCCCAAAGGCGTAAACCTTCGCGACCTCGGATTTCTCCAATTGGTGTTGCCGTCCGAAGATGAGGTGGGATCAGGTTTCCGTCTCGATCGACTGGGCAAAAGATTCCATTCGTTGATGCAGTTGCTTGTTTCGCTTCTTCCATCTCTTCCAGCGACACATTTTGGATGATATCAATCCGGAAGGACTTTGTCTTTTTATCGGGGATCAAGCGGGCAACGGTACGGGTCTTATGGCCGATGATCCATGAAGGTGCGAGAGGTACCCGCCAGCCAGTAGCCGGGTCGACAGCCTCGACGCAGTAAAGATAATAATCGGCATTCCAGCCTTTCCCGATGGTCTTCCCGGAGGTTTCGTCGCGCCAGCCTTCGTCATTCCGCTCGATGCCCCACTTTTCGATCTGTCGTCCGACAGCCTCGTAAACCTTTTTCTGAATTTTCAGGATTTCTTCGGCCGTGCTACTCCCACCCCCGATGAGATGGATGGCAGACCAGGTAAGCAGTGTGCCGACTGGATTGAGATCTGAACCATAGACATCGCAGCCCATGACGGCTGCCTCGAATGGCACGCTCCCCCCTCCGCAGAATGCATCACCCACCCGCGGCGGATGGCCGAAACGGCGCTTCCCCAGTTCACGGACCAGCTCTTGAAAAGTCTCTGCCGATGTATTCAGGTGGGCATTGATCGCCTTCCAGGCTTCCTCTGAGGGGCCCTCGATCTCTTCTGGACGGAGGCAGTATGCGAGCCGGTCGTCGTATCCCATTCGGTTGAAGGCGCGCCTCTGCATGTGCTCGCGCTCCTCGCCACTAGCTGTCCGTTTCCACTGCCATTTTCCATTTTTCAGCGTGAAATAGAATTCTCGCTCTGTGGCAGTAGCATATTCATAGACCTTGGCGGCGGGAATGTTTCCCCGTCGCCGGCGCCAGAGACCCTCGTCGTCCATCGTCATAAGCTTCAGGAAAATCTCCCTGTCCTTCTTAGGATCTTCCCCTGCAGGCAGGAGGAGACCGAGCAGGGCCGCGCGGACGAGAACAAGAGGCTTTCTACCCCACCACTTTCCAAGGCCGGTGAGCGTCTGGCTGTTGTTTGCCTTCCTCTCTTTGTAGCTTTCCTTTGAAACCTTGCTGACGGGAAACTGGGTCTCGATGAAGGTCAAATCCTGCATGCCGGGTCCCTGCTATTCCTCAAAGAGATTTATTTGGGAGTTCTTTTTTGATGCTAGGCGCTTTTTCTTCCTTGGTGCCGTTGGAACTGCGACGGTTTTGATAGGCTCTTCGTCTTTTTGCGGCAGGCGTATGGGCTCCGGCTCCTCGATAAAACGCTCCGCCGGCATTTCCGGTACGGGATTTTCCGAGAAGGCTATACGGATTGCCTTGCGCCAGCCACGATCTTTTCCAATTTCCGCTTTCGTGAAAGTCGCATTGACGGTCGTATAAAGCCACCAACGCTCTTCAGGCTCCAAGCCAAGCCAGTTGGAGATGATATTGGGCAGAAGCGAATCATCCATGTCCTCCGTCGACCAGGCCAGAAGGGTCAATTCCTTACCGAAGTGAGGCGTGAGGATGCTGGGTTGGCCCTCACTCCAGGAAACTGAACGGTGCCCGGCAGCCCGAATCCGCTTATTGAATTGTTCCCGCGCGACCTCGGCGATTCTATCCCAGCGGTAGCGGTCAAGGCGGATTTTTACTGCAGGAGGCTTCGTCGAAGAAACGGCCTCGCCCTGGTTCCAATCGAAACATTCTTCGATAATTACGGGTCCCCCGCCGTTTTCGGGGATCGTAACGGCGAAATGGTGATAGGATTCGGATGGGTCGAAGCCGAACCCGATGAATTGCTTCTTCCTGCGGACCATCACTGTCGGACGTCCCCTTCCTTTAGCTCGGTTTTAAGATCGGCAACCATTTCGAGGAGCAGCTGGCCGGAGTCGAACTTCAGAGTGCCCACATCGATGCTGATTGCTCCTTCGGGGATGAATTCCTTGAGGAGATCTGCCCCGTGTTCAAAGTGCTGAACTGCGTGGTAAGCATCGTCCGGTGAGTTGAGCTCTATCCAGCGGCCTTCTCTAGCGATAATCAGCCGGACGCCACCCAGTTCGGCGCCGTGTTTTTTTGCCGTCTCGAGGAGCCGGTAGGTCTCACCCGTCGAGTCTTTCTTCAGGTTGCACCGCCAGACGGCTGCCTTGCTGCGGTCGATTGTCGGGGCGACATCAACCTGGCCTTGTGGGGCCGGTATCGATGCTTTCTGCGGAGGGATGCCGGTCTCCTCCGCCACGACAAGGATCACCCGGCAATCGGCCGGAATCTCAAATGGCTTTTCATAGGCGATTCCTTTTGTCTCCACCCCGGAGCCGTCAGTTGTATAACGGATCCGGCCTGCCGGTACTGCTTTGAGCTCGCACATCCTCTTTGCACCCTTCTGGAAGAAGCGATGCTTTAAGGAGAGCGAATTGGTCCACATGACCGCTTCACCGGTAGCGTGCTCGCCCTTCGAATCGACGCAGAGGAAGGAGAGCTTCAACTCTGTCGTTTTGATGTCGTATTCCTCTATCTTTTTCGAAGAGACGGTTGCGACTCCCTTCGTCTCCATGTATACCGTATCTCCGTTGAGCGGACGAATGCGCAGAGTGGCCTGTCCGGTCTGGTCGTCGCGACTCAGCACATCCACCCGGACCGATGTAGCCGGTTTCTCGAAGGGGCCCCGCGTGATGAAACCCATCATCTCCCGCCAGACGTCCCGCTTGACGAGTTCGGTTTTCAGATTCGCGAGTGCATCCGGATGATGCCATAGCCAGGATGGATCGGTTGCCGCCCGTTGTCGGATCGAGTTCCAGGGTACTTCTTTTGCTTCTTCAGGCCACAGCTTGCTTTCGACTCGCCCCCGGAAGTTTCCGTCGGGGGTGATATCCGCCGTGTATTTGTAACACTCCATCAGGGCCCTCAGAACCTGTTCTTCGCCCTTGTATTCGTTGGCAACGTATTTGGGATCCAAGTCCACCTGCACGAGCCCACCCTTCGATGGATAGTAGAGTATGGTAAACGTCTCGCGGCAGGCCTGGTAAAAACGCCCCTCGAGTTTCGTCCGGATCTCCGTCGCTTCGACATACTGGGGATCGCTTTCCCTTATGCCCTCGCGGTCCATTTCGCCGATGATGGTACGGATCGCACTCAACTCTGCGGCCCTCTCAAGAACCGTTTCGTAGGGTTTGGCAGCGCCTGTGAGGAAGCAGACGCGATTTTTGTACTGTTGATGCTTGTAGTATTCTTCGATAGCCCGGAAGGAATCATCCGCAGGACGGAAAACGACGAGCGCCACCGTGTCCTGTTGAAGCTGGATTTGATCTGGAGTGGGGAGGGCCAAGATCTTCTGATAGGCTGCCCTGGTTGTAATCTTGAACATTTCGTTTAGCCGATCGCGAAGTTCCTTCTCCCTTTGCTCGCGAAGCTTGTTGCGGGCGTAGGTGGCCACTTTTGCCTTGAGGTTTTCGACATTCTTGAAGAAGAGCCGGCCGTCCCGCGAGAGATGAAGATACCATGCGTCGGTCTGGAGACGATCAAGGACCCCTCGAAGTTTCACAACATCCCTGCCCGGCTCGGCGAGGTATCCGAGGATCTCCGAGCGGCTCAGTCCCAAGACGGGATTGGTCGCAGTAGAAAGAGATGACAGAAAGATTAATCGGGCAGTGTCCTGCGAATCCGTTCCGTCGCCACCGTCCAGTTGCTGTGCAAGGGCACTTCCACCCTCCGCGGCGATGTCGTGGGCGATGGCAGCCTCCAGCCCGGGGTTAATCTGCCGGATCTCTCCCAGCATGGACGCATCCAGAAGATCAAAGTCCTGAGGGCCTACGAGTCCCTTCTTTGCCGCCGCACCCGAATTCCACAGGTGGGATACAATGATCCGCATGATCCGGATCAAGGCGCGGGTCTGCTGAAAGCCTCTATTTTCCTTGAAACGGGCATAAAGATCGCGAAGCGCCGGGTGAAACGGATAGGCATTCCGGATATCCGCCTTGAGTTGATCTGGGGATACTTCGGAAAAGCCCATTTTCTTGGCCTCATCCAATACGGCGCCGTAGGCGTCGGCTACCTTCGCAATCTCGGCCGCAGGGGGAACTTTTTCAAAAAGTCGTGTGCTCAAGATGTGATAAATCTCGTTGGTGTTGATTTTGACAGGGTCAATCCGGACGACGTTCCGGTTCACTTCCTGATCGAGGTCGCTGAGGGACTGCAGGGCCTGGGTGATAGCAGCCCCGCCGGCGGCATATGCTGTGCCGCTGAGGTCCGTAATCACGACACAGGACCGGGGGAGCTTGTTGCCGTTGATGGCTACGAGCAGGTTGGCGAGCGCGATTTCCGTAAGGCGGTCCAGATAGGTGTCCCCGATGGGTACGGCCCGTGCCGCCTCGAAATAGGGTGGCAGCTCGTCAAGAAGGATGAGGACCGGCTCACCCCTCAGAAGCTCAATCCATTCGTCGGGCTCCGGCGGGCGAAGGGGGCTGTAGCATGAATTAAAGACGGACTTTCGATTGAGCTGCTGGGCAATCTCACCCCATATTCCATAAGGTGTACCGGTCTTCCGGCCGCTGAAGGCAACAACCGTCAGGGCACCCATATCGCCCGGCTTGTAGAAGTCGGCCATGACCTTTTTGCGGTACTTCGGGTATTTGGCCAGCAGCCCCAAGGCAATGAGATTGTGCGTTTTCCCGCCGCCCATGGACTGGCTCAAAAGAAAAGTTCCGGAAGCACCGGAAGTTTTGCCTTCCAGGCGGTTGAAGGCCTCCGTAAGAAGGATCTTCATGCCCTCCGTCACGAAGTTTTCTGAAAAGAATTCATCAGGTTGGATTGTCGGCAGGTCGTCGAGATTATAGACGGTGTCCAGACGGGCCCGGTCGAAAACGGATGCCCGCGGCTTGCAGAGATCCTGTAAAGACTGCATGATACCCTCTCCCCTGTTTTGATGCGTCCGAATCGGCATTCTGCAGTTATTTACGAATCCATATCAGGATTTGCCGTACTCGGCTTATCTTTTATTTTTCTTTCTACCGGGTTTGCCGGCCTTATCTCCGTCGAGTACTTTGGTCTTTCCCTCGCCTGGTCCTGAAACTTGTAATTTGCTATTCGAAGATTCAATGCTCAGCTTGTCGACGACAGCTACCTCGAGGGCTTTTGCAGTAGGAAGGTCCTTGCGGAGGTCTGCCGGAAGCGTTTTCGTCAATCTGTATTCAGCCACCCCAATTGGTTTCTCCAGTCTTTTTAGGGCATACTCGGCGACAACCCCGTTCCGTTCCTTGCAGAGGATGATGCCAATGCTTGGCCGGTCTTCAGGCAGTTTCACAAGGTCATCTAGCGCGTTCAGATAGAAATTCATTTTTCCGGCGTATTCCGGTTTGAATTCGTCCATCTTGAGTTCGATGACTACGAGGCAGCGCAACCGGTGATGATAGAAGAGCAAGTCGAGGAAATAATCCTGGCCGCCCACTTCAAGCTTGTACTGCCGTCCCATATAGGCGAATCCGACGCCAAGTTCTAAGAGAAATCTGGTGATATTCTGTATCAGTGCATCTTCGAGCTCTCTTTCCTTTGCGTCTTCTCTAAGCATCAGAAAATCGAGCACATAGGGATCCTTGATCGTCTCTAGGGCGAGTTCGGACTGGGGAGAAGAGAGGGCGACGGAGAAATTCGTGGTTTTCCCTGCCGGAACAGCCTGGCGCCCATGAAGATCCGTATCGATCTGGGCCGCGAGCACGGGGCGGGACCACCCATTCTCAATGGTCTTCAGGACATACCATTGCCGGCGTTTCGAATCCTTTACTTTGTCTAGGATCGTGCAGTTCTGTCCCCAAGGGATTTGTGCAACGGCCCGTTGCACAAAATCGTAGGTAGGGTACGCCTCGGCAAGGGCTCTCATATACATGACGTTCCGGCGGGCGAACCCTTTTATCTCTGGAAATTCGTGCTGGAGATCCGCGGCCACCGAATCGACGATCGCGGCTCCCCATCCATGGTGTTTCTGTGATGCCAGGATGTGTTGGCCAATCGTCCAGTAAAGAAGAACCATTTGACGGTTTACTGAAAGCACTGCCTGGGAGCGTGCTTCCCGGACTCTGTCCTTCAGGGTGCGGATCAGTTCCACGTAGTCCGCTGGCACTTGGAAGGGCGGGGGCGCCGATTCATTTTTCATGGCGTTACCCGAAAAAAGTGCAACGATGCGTTGCACAAGATAATGATAATCGCCATCATCGTGATGGTCGTGGTGGCGATGTTGTTCTTCAGCATCATGCCCCCGGCTGTGGCGCAGCCTTTTCAGTAACTAGCTGTAAATCCGTTATTTTCTCGAAATCATCCGCATTGTGTGTCACGAGAGGAGCTGCATGGCGAACGGCACACGCCGCAATCCAGGCATCAGCACAGGAAATTGGTCTTCCTTGGTGTTCACGTTCGGCCACAAGCCGTCCATAACATCTTGCAATCTCATGATCATAAGGAATAACAACGAAGTTACGAAGGGTTGTCTCAAGTTGTTTTCGTTTTTGCTCTCCCCAGTGTTTCTTCTCGGCGCCGTAATACATTTCCCCCACCGTGATGAACGTGACGGCAATCAGTTTTCCTTGCAGATGAGGGGCATAAAGATTGGCCAAGGCCCCACCCCTCATGAGATAGGACACGACATTTGTATCAACAATCAGTTTGGTAGGGGTCATCATCTATTATCCCCTCCGGCAAGGCTCGATTGACGTAAAGCCAGGATGTCGTCTTCAAATCCATCTTGATCATCTCCAGGCCACGTTCCAAAAAGCACATTTATCTCGCTCAAGGGTTTCACGCCTTGGGATTCGGCCAGTTCATCCAAAGACAATGAGCGCCAGAAATCCATGGGTAAAGGTGCACCTTGCGGAATAAGGTCCGTTCGCTCGTCTTCGCGGTCTTCGAGCCGCTGGATGTCGTGTATTCTTACGCTGTTGATCTTGTTTGTAAGAGGGTCTTCCCTTGCTTCACCAATAATGCGGACATAATGAAGGATATTCTCGAGAACTTCATCCTTCTGCTCTTCATCGAAAAGACAAAGTATGGGTTCGCCGATGGCCGGATGTACACGACAACGAGTGCCGTGTTCCTTGAAGTCCGCCATAAGCAGACGCCCCTCTATGGTGCGAATATTAATATGCGGCCCTTGGATTCGCTGCTGTATAGATTCATAAACTGGGCGTGTAAAACTGGTGGTTCTTGTTTGTGGACGGTGATTTAGACTAAATAGAATTGTGTCGACGCCTTTATCGAAGAGGATGCCCATGTCACGCCAAGCCATGAGAACACCAGTATCATAACCAGCAGGTAATTCCTGATCGAGTTTCTGAACATCTTCCAGCCCGATAATGGCTTTTTCCAGCACTTCAATGCCGGGATCCAGACCGGGCAAGTATTTGTCTGCATGCTGACGATCAAAACTGAGCACAACTGCCGGACTTCCGTGTGCGAGTTTGACCAATTCGAGGGCAATAACATCTTTAATTTGCTTTTCTTTCGGGCCTTTCCGCAGGCTGAATGCTTCTCCTCGCAAAACCTGACCGCTTCGGAGAAGGATTTTGTTCAACTGTGTGAGCAAACGAAGTAGATGAGAAACCCCAATTCGTCCCTCACCGATGGCTTGCCCTTCGAGGCGTATCGATAATAATGGTTCATCTTTCATGGTTTACCCCCTTTCTGTTGGATATAGAGGAGGTGTTCAATAGCATTGACAGGTAAATGGTTCCGTTTCGAAGTCAGCCCGTCAGGATTACAAGAAACATCATCTGTAAAGCTCTTTAAGCCGGTCCGGGAAGTATTCTTTTAGAAGGATCTTTCCATCTTTTCCCATCCGATGAAGTAGGTCCTCTATTCTCTGCATGGCCAGCGGAGATGGATTAGAGCGACCATTTTCCCACCTGTTGATAGTTGGAAAGGTAACCCCCAACTTGGCGGCGAATTTTTCTTGGGAGAGACCTGTTCGCGTACGAAGCTCCCTGACTAACCTTGGTATATCAGCCTTGGCACTCAAGCTTCACCCCATGAAATCTAAAAGGTATTGTTATGTCATATGACATATCATGCGATAAGAGAAATATGTCAAGTTCTTTTGTGCCGGACCGATGTCGATTTATACTTTGCGGAGTTGGCTAAATGCCGATATGAAAGCTAGCAACGATCCGACGCATCCCGTCACCCCTGACTGGAGCTTGGTGAGGCTGGATAAATTCGGAGTGCGAGCATGTTCAGGGCGACATGCACTCGGTCCGGCTAGGGTGCGTCTTTGATTGCGTCCTCGTGCACGACGAGATCAGCTACATGACATCGCTTAGCGATCTTGCCAGCGCCATTGCCACGGCCTTCGCACATACCGGCCCCGGCGGGGTCGCGATGTTTCAGCCGGATTTCGTTGTGGATGCATTCGAGCCGGGCACCGAGACAGGCGGCAGCGACGGGAACGGGCGCGGGTTGCGCTACCTCGAATGGCGGTGGGTTCCCGAATCGAAAACCGACATGTACGTGACCGATATGGCGTACCTCTTGAGAGACGTGAACGGGGCCGTCGAGGTTATTCATGACCGTCACTTGATGGGGCTGTTCCCAAGAGCCGAGTGGCTGGAACAGATCGCAGCCGCCGGCTTCAAGCCTCTCGTGGTCCCCTTCGAGCACAGTTCGTACAGCGACACCGGACACGAGGT
>DAOTAI010000619.1:0-2277 GCA_035593865.1 Acidobacteriota bacterium | reverse complement strand
GCGTGGTCAGAGTTTCACCAAGACGCTCGGGAACAATCTCCCCCAGAACGACGCCAAGAATTCGGGTTTCTGACTTGATCGCCTGAGCGAGAACAAGCCCAGGATCCCCTCCGACTTTGATCCGCAGCAGGTCGCTCACCGCCCACTCGCGCCCAGCCTGGAGCTGCTTGAAGTAGTCTCGGTCTGCTACGGAAATCCCGCGGGCGCCTTGCCTGCTTGATAACAGAATCACACCTTCCGGGCTCGCCCAGCTGAAAGAAAAAATGCCAGGGTAGTCCGCTGCCCGAGAGGTGAGTAGTGCGGTGGCTGAATCGGAATCAAGCCTCAAAAGAGCTTCGCCCATGGTCTGTTCCGCGTTGGCAAGATCGGTCAGGTATCGTTCGTATAGCGCGCCAAAAGTACGAGCAAGCTCCAGATTGCTCTGGAGCACGGTATTCCGCTGGGTTCCGTACCAGTAACCGAAAACCACGGCTTGAGTAATAAGCATCGGAATGAGGGCGACGAGAACAAGAATAGTCAGCCGTCCTCGCAGGTCTTTCGGCCACCAGCGCGCTATCTTGAGCTTCATCGCAAGTCTCTCTAGTACAGGAGGTATTTCTCTCGAATCTGCCTGAAATGTTCAAGGTCGGTTTTCCAGCTGTTCTCGATGGTTGCTGGCTTGTCGCCGCGGAGCAATGCCTCCCTGACCTGGCTTGTCCCGCAGAGTCGATCAAAAGCTCGGTTGAACTCGAGTCTTCCCGGTTGGAGCGTCATAATCTGGTGCAGGATGTGCAGAACCGTACGAATCGGATCAAAGGTGTCGCGGTCAAGCACGTGGATTTGAATGCCTTGGCAGAGTTCGCCCTTGTGTTTGGAAAACCACGGCGTAAAGGCCTGAGCCCGAAAATGAACGCCTTGCAAGCCGATAGTGTTCAGCGCCTCCGCCAGCCGTTTACTGTCAAGCCAAGGTGCGCCAAACAACTCGAAGGGGCGGGTCGTCCCCCTACCCTCCGAGAGATTAGTTCCCTCAATCAGGCAAGTACCCGGGTAAACCGTGGCGGTCGCCAGGGTCGGGATGTTCGGTGAGGGAAAAATCCACTGCAGCCCGGTCTCGTCATACCAGTCTTCTCTCTTCCAGCCGCGCAGCGGAACCACTCGCAAATCACATCCCAAGCGTCCTTCGGAGTTCATAAGACGCGCCATTTCGCCCACCGTCATGCCATAGCGAATAGGCATTCGGTATATTCCGACAAATGACTCATAGCCGGGCTCCAGCACGACGCCCTGAACCCGTGTCGCATCAATCGGATTAGGCCGGTCCAGGACGATGAACGGGATTCCATGGGCCGCCGCTGCTTTCATACTCTCGTACATCGTCGACAGATAGGTGTAAAACCGCACGCCAACGTCCTGAATGTCGTAGATCAAAACGTCGACATCGGCAAGCATTTCAGATGTTGGAGCCCGGTTCTCTCCGTAGAGACTGTAGATGTTTTTTGTCGACGTCACCTTCTCCCCTGCCTGGGCCGCGCCATAAAGCCCGTGTTCCGGCGCGAAGAGGGCAGTCAGGCTCACTTCCGGGTGGCTGTCAAGAAGATCGGCAGTGAGGCGCATCTTGGAATCGACGCCGGTCGGGTTAGTAATCAGACCGATTCTCTTTCCCTTGATCCATTGAAAATAATCCTTCTCGAAAATCCGGTCCGCACCGACTTGGACAGTGCCTTTGAATGAGACCAGGAAGATCGCTGTTAAGACGGTGAGCCGTAGATAGTTGTGGCCTGAGTTAAGGTGTGGGCGCATACTGATCATATTGTATCAGCGTAAAGCGTTATATCCTTGGGGTTTTCGATACACTGATTCAAGTTCGTAGTGCCGCCTTTGGGCGTACTTTAAGCGGGCTTTAAATCGATCCATTCAGTCGCATTGAGGTTTCTTCAGAAGATAGGCGGATGTTAGGGGGATGTTAGGGACAGTCCCTTAAGCATTAACGAGTTCCAGGAGTCCGGGTTTGCAGTACCGCCTTTAGGCGGGCCTTAAATCGAACGGCCTCTTCGGAGCGGGCCTCACAGCTAGTGAATTGGTCGATTTAGGCCCGCCTAAAGGTCGCTAAAGGCGTGACTACGAACCTGGATCCGCAACCCGCGGGCGGTTGCGTGCCGCGTCTTTGATTGTGTCCGGACTTGAGCCGAAAGCAGCCGAAAGGACTGTCCCTGACATCGTCCCTGACATCGTCTTAAACTGTAGATTCCGCTGTAAAACCCTGCTGCTATCTCGCAGTATAGGTAACCAAAAAGTTTG
>DAOTAI010000086.1:0-14238 GCA_035593865.1 Acidobacteriota bacterium | reverse complement strand
CGAGATCAGGCTGTATCTTCTGGGGGGAGAATTGGATCGCCAGATGAATCTGCTGGGGGGCGACCTCACCGAACAGATCCTGGAGATGTTCTATTTCGACCTGGCTTTCCTGGGGGCGGACGCAATCGACGCCAAGGGCTGGTGTCTGGTTCCTACCACGACCGAAGCCCGCCTGACTCAAATAATGCTGCGTCGCAGTAAGCGCAGGATTCTGCTGGCTGACCATACGAAGTGCGAATCGGAAAGCCATGCCGCTTTTGCCCGCCTCGAGGATTTTGATCTCTGGATTACCACTCCGGGGATCAACCCTGAACGGCGTTCTTTTTTTCAACAAGCGGTCAAGATAAAGGAGGTTACACCATGAGTATTTCGATCGAATGGGCGAAGGTTGACTTAAAACAGGTGCCGAGAATCGTCTCTAGAGAAGTTCCGGGGCCCCAATCCCGTGAAATGCACGGGCGCGCCGCGAAGATAATGAAGGGTTATTCCGGGCAGGTGAAGCTGTTTCCGGTGGTGTTTGAGAAGGGACATGGCTGCACGCTGACCGACGTTGACGGCAATACTTACCTTGATTTTTCGTCCGGGATTTACGTCACTACGCTGGGTCATTGCCACCCCAAGGTGACCGAGGCAGTTCAAAAGGCGGCGGGGCAGCTGATGAACGCCCACGATTTCACAACTCCGATTAAACTCGCCTTGCTTGAAAAGCTCCGGGACATCATGCCCGGTGATCTGAATGGCGTGCAGTTGTACGACAGCGGGACGACAGCGGTTGAAGCGGCACTCCGGGTTTGCCGTGCGGCGACCGGGAAATTCGAGCTGTTGTCTTGTTATGGCGACTTCCATGGAAAGAGCGGCCATTCAGTCAGCCTGGCGCGGATGAATAAGGTCAACGGGCCTGGCCGAACCCAGGGATTCTATATGATGCCGCGGCCGAACACCTACCGGCCACTCTTCAAGAAAGCCGACGGCAGTTGCGACACGGACGCATATATCAGTTTTTTCACCGAATTTATAACCGAGGCGACCACCAACCAGATCGCTGCCATCGTGCTTGAGCCTATCCAGGGCTGGGCTGGCTCGATTTTCCCGCCGGACGACTTCTTTCCAAAGCTGCGCAAATGGTGTGACGACCGGGGCATCCTCCTGGTGGCTGACGAAGTTCTGACCGGGATGGGTCGAACCGGCAAGTTCCTTGCCATGGAGCACTGGGGAGTTGTCCCGGATGTAGTGACGCTCGGCAAGGGTTTTGGAAACGGTTTTCCGGTGACCGCCATGGTGGTGCGGGAGCCTTACGCTGACTCAGTGGAGAAAATCAGCGCCTCGACCAGTTACGGGGGGAACCCGATGGCCTGCGCCGCCGCGCTCGCCTCGATAAAGGCGATTGAGGAAGAAGGACTGCTGGAGAATGCTCAGCGCCTCGAAGACTACTTCGTGGGACGGCTGGCCAAGATGAAGGCCGAACATCCGCTTGTCGGCGACGTGCGGTGCAAGGGATGCCTGATGGGAGTGGAGCTGGTCAAAGACCGCGGGACCAAGGAGCCTTTTGACGCCGCCGGAAAGATGGTCTACCAGGAGGCGTTCCGCCGCGGTTTGGCCTGGATACCGGCGGGGCACATTCTGCGCATGAGCCCGCCAATCGTGATGGATGTTGATGTCGCTGCAAAATGCATGGACATCATCGACGAAGCACTCTGGGTCACCGAGAAACATTTCGGATACACCCAGACTACCGCTACCGAAGGAGTGAGCGCATGAAGACCATCCGGTTTGGACTGATCGGCTGCGGCTTGATGGGGCGGGAGTTTGCCAGCGCCGTTTCGCGCTGGCATCACCTCCAGGGACTGGACGGCAAACCGCAACTTCTCGCCATCTGCGATCGATTCGACCTGCTCGGGATGGCGGCTGCGGACTGGTTTCGGGACAATTACCCAACTATCGAGCAAATCACCTCGGACTATCGCGACCTTGTCGCGAATCCTCATCTTGATGCCGTCTATTGCGCCGTTCCCCATAACCTTCATGCTGAGATGTACATAGAGGTGATTCGGGCTGGAAAACATCTTCTCGGCGAAAAACCGTTCGGTATTGACTTGGAGGCCAACCGCAGGATCCTTGAAGAATGTCGGCGACAGCCCGGAGTAGTGGTTCGCTGCTCCTCGGAGTTCCCGTTCTTTCCTGCGGTCCAGCGAATCGGCGCCATGGTTGAAGAGGGGGCCTTCGGCCGAATCCTCGAAGTCAACACGGGGTTTCTCCATTCAAGCGATCTGGACCCGTCCAAGCCCATCAACTGGAAACGGATGATAGCCTTCAACGGCGAGTACGGCTGCATGGGCGACCTCGGCCTGCATGCATGTCATTTCCCTTTCCGGGCGGGCTGGGTCCCGCTCGACGTCCGGGCGATCCTGTCAAACATCATCACCCAGAGACCCGACGGGAAAGGACAGATGGTTCCCTGCGAGACCTGGGATAACGCCGAGCTTCTGTGTCGAGCCAAGTGCGAGCAGACAGGGGACGTCTTCCCGTGGACCATTCGCACGCACCGAATTGCACCGGGCGAAAAGAACACATGGTACCTGGAGGTAATGGGCACCAAAGCCTCGGCGCGTTTCTCTACGAAAAACCCCAAGCTTCTACAGCTGATGGATTACCGTGGAGGCGAGCAGTACTGGCAGCATCTGGACACTGGCCATGAAACGGCCTTCAAGTCGCTTACAGGGGGCATTTTCGAATTCGGCTTTTCCGATTCGATACTGCAGATGTGGGCTTCTTTCATTTATGAAGTCGTCCATGGCCGGCCCAAAAGCCGCTTTGCCGGCTGCGTCACTCCTGAAGAGACAGCCTTGAGCCACCGCCTGTTTACGGCGGCGCTCGAATCTAACAAGACCGGTACAACCGTGCCTGTCTAAGGTTTGGGGGCAGTCTGCTTTCATTTCTTCCGCCCGCTGCTCATGGCATGGCTGGTGAGGCGTCCAAGGCAAAACTGCGCACGCCCCAGCTGAAAGCTGGAACGGGCAAAGTACGGCTGCGGCGAATTCTTTCACTCGGAAAAAGGAATAGAGTAGACTGTCCCCAAAATCTCATGACTATATTGGCCCTGATCGGCGCGCTGGCTTGCAGCGCGCTTACACTCCTGTCTGGTGACGCGGCCCAGGCCGCATCGCGTGGTTATTCAATCCCGACTATTGATCTCGCGAACGACAAGGACCGGCAGGTCGTGGTGGACAAGGAGGCGGGTCAGTACCTCGGTCACCCGACTACAGTCCTGCTGGAGGACGGGAAGACAATTCTGTGCGTTTACCCCAAGGGACACGGTCGAGGGCAAATTGTGCTGAAACGCAGCACTGACGGAGGGAGAACCTGGTCCGAGCGGCTGCCGGTCCCCGACAACTGGTCCACGTCGCTTGAAACTCCGACCATACATCGGGTGGTGGATTCAACGGGCAAAAAGCGGTTGATCCTCTTCTCGGGCCTGTATCCGATTCGAATGTCGGTCTCGGAAGATGACGGCCGAACATGGTCTCCGCTCCGAAAGATCGGCGATTTTGGCGGTATCGTGGCGATGGCCGACCTCGTTCGGTTGCGGGATGGCCGGTATATGGCGGTCTTTCACGATGACGGGAGATTTATCAGCGCAAAGCCCGGCCCGCTCTCCTTCAAAGTCTATAAAACCCTCTCGGCTGACGGCGGTCTCAGCTGGAGCCCCCGGAGGTGATTGCGCATGACCCGAGAGCACACCTGTGTGAGCCCGGTCTGATTCGTTCTCCGGACGGGCGGCAGCTGGCCATGTTGATGCGCGAGAACAGCCGTAAGTTCAACTCGTTCATCGCTTTCAGCGACGACGAAGGGGCGACCTGGACGACACCCCGCGAGCTTCCCGGCGCCCTGACCGGCGACCGTCACGTTGGGAAGTACACCAAAGACGGCCGACTGTTTGTGACTTTTCGTGATACCACCCACGAAAGCCCGACTCGAGGCGACTGGGTGGCTTGGGTCGGTCACTATTCGGACCTGGTGGAAGGGCGGGAAGGTCAATACCGCATCCGGCTGATGAAGAACTACAAGGATGCCGACTGCGGCTACCCTGGGCTCGAGGTACTCCCCGACGGAACCCTGGTCACAACCACTTACGGACACTGGACTCCGGGCGAACCGCCCTATATTGTTACGGTACGGCTGCGCCTGGACGGTGACGTGGAAAAGACAAAGTAGACTGTCCAGACTCTCACCCCCGAATTTCACCGGCTCTGTTAACTGTTGACAGAGACTGTCCCGCAATGGAATCATGGGATTGCATGGAGCCGGCTCGCCCGTTTTTGTCTGGGAGCCGGGGAAACCAAGGAGAAAATCCATGGAGAGACACCTGCGTCCGTCCTTGTCTTCGATGCTTTGCACGGTTGTGTTGGCATCGACGTTTGTATTCGGTTACAGCGACACTGCCTGGACAGCCGCCCAATCTTCCGGCAAGCCGGCGCCGCTGACGCCAGACGAATTCAAGAAGCGGCTGGTGGGGCCGATTCTCGTGATACCGACGCCTTTCAAGGCGGATCTCAGCATCGACCATGCTGCAGTTCGTCGCATGATTGAGGGAGCACTCAAGCACGAATCAAAAGTGGTCGCCCTGACGGCCGGCGACAGCAAGTATGACGTGCTGTCGGAAGAGGAAATTCGGGCACTGACCAGGACGATCGTTGAGGCCACCGGATGCCGCGGTCTTACGATAGGCGCCGCCGGACGATGGAAGCTGAAGGAAGGGGAGACGGTAGAGCAGGTCGTGAACGACGTGATCAGTTACGCCGAGTTTGCAGAAAGCGTGGGCGTCAGCGGCCTGCAGGTTCTTTTGCCGGGGGAACTGAGCGAAGATGACTATGTCAGGCACTACGGAGAGATTGCCAGGAGAACAAGACTTCCGATCGTACTGCACGGCAACTTTTCGGAGTCGCTGCTCAAGCGATTGACCGCCTTTCCAACGATCGCTGCCCTCAAAGAGGACATAAGCCTTCAGTACCTGATCGACCGGCTGATTGTTTTCGGGGATAGACTGGTGATCTTTCCTGGCGGCGCTGAGTCTCGCTATCTGGTGGCTTACCCCTATGGGTGCCAAGCCTACTACACTGTTATGTACCAGTACGCGCCTGCCCTGGGGCAGGAATTCTGGAGGATGGTTCGCCAGGGGAAGCTTCGCGAAGCGGGGGATTTTGTCCGCAAGTATGAGCATCCCCTTATGAGTCGTTTCACGCATGGTTTGTGGCATGCGGCGCTCGAGTATTTCGGAGTCGCGCCGCGCTTTCTCAGACCGCCTTACGAAACCATGAAAGAGAGCGAGCTGGACGAGGTGAAACGCCTTTTTGACGCGATGGGATTGACAGCGACGCCGTCACCGCGTTGATCAAAATCACTAAACCAGCACCGCCCAGCAGAAATTCTAGGAGGTTATTGCGATGAGTTTGAGGCCCGTCCCTGTCCAGGTGTTGGAAACATTGCAGAAATACGACTCAGCAACGATCAGCAACGTAATCGAGTTGTTCGGGGTGCGGCAGCGCAATGTCGGTTATATGAACCCGTCAATTCACGCTCTTTTCCCGGACTTCCCCCCCATCGTCGGTTACGCTTCTACGGCAACATACCGCTCTGCCCGTCCCCTGGCCAAAGGGGACCTGGTTTCCAACCTGGTGGCCCAGGTTGAGGCCATGGCCAGTCTACCTACTCCCCGCATCGTCGTCTTCGAAGATATTGATCATCCTCCCGCAGCAGCCACCTTCGGAGAGGTCATGTGCGCTATCTACCAAGCATTTGGCGCAGTGGGACTTATAACCTCGGGTGCGGCCCGGGACTTGGAGGCTCTCAAGTCCCGCCGCTTTGCCACGTTTGCTTCGTCGGTATGCGTCTCTCACGGCTTCGGAAGGATTGAGGAGGTACACACCAACGTTCATGTTGGCGGGCTGACCATTCGACCGGGCGACCTTCTGCATGCGGACTGCAATGGAGTGGTGCTCATCCCGCTCGAGATCGCAGAAAAAGTAGCAGTGGTATGCAGTGATTGGATCGCGGCGGAGCGCATCGTGCTCGACTACGTTGACGGCACTGGAGTGACCGTTGAGGGGCTGAGCGAAAAACTGGAGGAAATGGGAAAGCGCATTTCTCAGATCACCATCGCCGGGCAGAATAAACCTGAACTGGTCTAGTCCGATCAGGCGAAAAGCGGGTCGACTTACGGGTTGGTTTGAAGCAGCCCGGGCAACGTCCGAATTATTCCTGATCGCACAGGAGCGACAAAAGGCTTCTCCAGTCTCCCAGGTCGGGCATCCTGAAATGGCGCGCCAAGCAAGTCTCGGCTGAGATGTCGGCTTGGCCGGCAAGGAAATCAAGAATGTCCAGGTGATTCTTGACGGTCTGGCCGTAGCTCTCAACGTCGACCGGTTCGCGCAGGCGAATCACCCTGAAAAAGGCAAAATAGGGCGTGGTCACTGCCTTCAGAGTATCTTCCAGTACCCGGTGGCCGCTGATCTTCCACAGTTCCTGGTGGAACTGAAAATCGGCTTGGATAGCATCATCCAGCTTTTGCTGTTCATGCGCTTTGGCCATGTTCGCCTGAATCTTCCTCAGCCGTTTCAGATCACGCTCGGTGATCTTTTGCCTGGCCAGTTTCAAGGCAATCAACTCGAGAACGGCCCTGATGCCAATGATCTCCTTCAGCTTCTGAGGCTGCAGTTCGATTACAAACCATCCGCGATTGAAGATATGCTCAACCAGGGACTCCTTCTCGAGCTGGAGCAGAGCCTCTCGAATCGGCCCCCGGCTCAGACCCAGGGTTTTCGCCAACTCGGCTTCGTAAATTTGCTGTCCGGGCTCATACAAACCTTCGAAGATGGCCTTCTTCAGAACAGCGCTCACCTCTTCACGCATCCCACGGAAGTTCCATTTCTGAAACTTCGAGAATCGATCCATCAGCGAATTGTTTTCGGTCACGTTTTCCCGCCCTTCTGGCTCATTCTAATGTCTACTGTAAACCAAGTCACGCCGAAGATGAAAACCGAACGTCTTCAACCTGCTGCGCCCGATTTTTTCACACTACCTCTGTCTTCTGCGAGCCAAAGAATGGAGTTGACACGTCACTCGGCGCTTTTGTTAACTGTTAACATAATATGCTCCCACGATTCTGGAGGTTTCCTGTTTGGTGCATCTCACTCATGAACAGGGACACGCGCTTGAGCGTGTTTATTATTGCGATCCGGCGGTGTTTCAGCTCGATATCGAGAAAATCTTCCGACGGCAATGGCTTTTTGCCGGGCACGTCAGCCGAATTCCGAACCGCGGAGATTTCTTTCTTTATTCGATTGCCGGAGAAAGCCTTATTATCGTCCGCGGGGCCGACGGCGCCGTACGCAGCTTCTTCAACACCTGCCGCCACCGGGGGGCTCTCGTTTGCACGAACGATTCGGGTCATGTCGCTCGTTTTGTCTGCCCTTATCATCAATGGTCCTACGATCTGGATGGCAGGCTTCTGTCCGCCTGGCAGATGCCCGAGGACTTTGACAAATCCGGCTGGCCGCTTATAGGCGCGCACTGTCAGGTCGTGGAGGGGTTGATCTTCGTCTGCCTGTCCGAGGTTGCGCCGGATTTTGGCCCGGTCATCGAGGATCTTGTCCCTCGCCTGGCGCCACACCAGTTGGCACAGAGCAGGATCTGCAGCACGCGCTTTTACACCGTGCAGGCGAACTGGAAACTGATCGACGAGAACGCCAGGGAGTGTTATCACTGCCCCGGTTCCCATCCCGAATACTGTATGAACGTGATATCGGCCGAAGGGGTGAAGTCAGCCGAGCGAAAGCAGCTCGCCGAGAGGGTCCAGCGGAAGTGCGAAGAGCGATGGCGACGCGCGGGGCTGGTCGTAGAACCTCCGCCCTTCAGGCCAGGCACATATCATTCAGTCTCGCGCTATGCGCTCCGCCTGGGCGCTGTGACGGGGAGCCGTGATGGCCAACCAGTCTCGACGCTCATGGGGACCCTGCCGGACCGTGACGTCGGCGTGCTGGGTGTCGGCGTTTATCCAAATTTCCTCATGGAAGTCTACAGCGATTCTGCGGTGACACTGCGCTTCACCCCGGTTTCAGTTGATCGGACGGACGTCGAGATCAGCTGGCTGGTCAGCAACACAGCGCAGGAAGGGGTCGACTTCGAAGTCGACAAGGTCGAAGCCGTATGGAGGGCTACAGCCGAACAAGACTGGGTGCTCTGCGAGAACAACCAGCGGGGAGTGTCATCCGCACGTTACCGGCCAGGGCCGTATGCCCCGCTGGAATGGGGGTGCGAACATTTCGTTTCCTGGTACCTGGAACAATTGCAGTAGTGCCAACCGTTGGCACATCCTTCACAGTGCCCCGAAGAGCGGCGTCTTCGGGGCTCTTTGCAAGCGGAGGAGACGTCTTGCACGTTGGCGAAGTCCCAGGCTTATTCGTTGAGTGTGAGCGCGACACGAAAGCCGATGCAGTCAAAGCGCCCGTCGACCGGATCCTCATGCCGGTAGGCGCAGAAAAGGTAAGGAGAATCGGGGGTCTTGAACGACCCTCCCCGACAGATGGGATTCAAGCGGGGATCCTTGATCTGCGTATCGTCGTAGAACAGCTTGGCCTTATCGGGCGCTCCGACCTGGTCGAAGCACTCCTCACACCATTCCCAGATCGTGCCGACCATGTCATGCACCCCGTATCCATTGGGAGGGAAGGAACCGACCGGGCAGGGAGATCCGTTCGGATTGCCGAAATCGCAACGGCCTTTTGGACTGTCATTGCCCCAGGGATACTTCATTCCGTGCAACCCGCCCCGCGCCGCTTTTTCCCATTCGGCGTCCCGCACCAGCCTGTAAGGTTTACCCGTTTCGCGTGAAAGATACTGGGTATACCGGACCGCGTCGATCCAGCTGACAAAAGCAGCCGGCGCCTTGGGATTTTCAAACCGTGGATCCGTCCGTATTTCCTCGGCGCCTGCGTAACCTGTCGCGTCCAGAAAAGCGATATATTCCCCGACAGTGACCGGATAGCGGGCTATGGCAAACGACGGAACATAAACTTCGCGCTCGACCCAGGGATGAACGACCTCGTACTCCGACACATATGCAGGAAGGCCGAGAGTCACCGTCCCGGCAGGAATCTTGACCATTTCCGGTTCTAACACGTGAGTCATGACTATTCCCCCTTCGGGACCTTGACAGCCCGGTTGTTTTCCGCGCTCTCGAGAAGCGAGTGGAAGGTGCGCACCGTCTGGATCTCTTCGTTAACAGTGGCCATGGAATATTCGGTCTTTCCGCAGGCGGCTTCAATGAAATGCCTCATCTCCCTTAGATAGTTCGACTCATAGCTGTAGGGAACGTCCTTGGACGGGTCTGCGATCTGGCCGGACTGTGCCTTGGTCCTGGCGAGGATGTCGGCCATCTGCCGGCTGGCCTCCAGCGCTTCAGTCCAATCGGGAGCTTCCGAGAAGGGAACCTGCTTCGTCTGCTTGTCAGATCCCAAATAAAGACGCACGCTTGCCTCGTCCTGACGCCACTCGATGGTTCCCGCGCTGCCGACTATTCGAACGTGCCGTCCCAGCGTCCCTTGTTCCACGATGTCGTGGTGGAAATAACCTCGGCAGCCGTTCTCAAACCAAAGCCAGACATCGTGCAGATCAGGGCCTTGGATTTCCAGATCGCTGACCTTACTGAAACGGGCCTGGACAGACTCGACAGGTCCGAGCCACCACTGTATCGGGCTCAGCTCGTGCAGGAGCATGTCAAAACCACAGCCTCCCAGTTTCGGATCTGCGGCATAAAACTTACGGTAATCTTCATATGGATGCCAATCCGGCAGGTAATTCCCGAGGCTGTATTCCAGGTACAGCGGTTTTCCAATCTGCTTGGAACTCAACATCTCCCGAATCAAGCGGAAGGGCGGGTAGTAGCGTATGGTATGACTGATGCCGAGAACGCCCGGATAAGAAGCGGACCGGCGAGCGACCGAAGCCATGAGATCGGGATCATAGGCGAACGGAAGTTCGCAGAAGATGTGAAGACCGCGCTCGAGACCCAGCCTGACATACTGGTCATGCAGCGCCGGCGGCGTAGAGATGCTGATCGCGTCCGGCTTTGATTCGAGCGCCTGGTTGAGGTCTGTATAGCCCTCGATCCCGAATTGATTCGAGACCTCTCGGCAGCGGTCCGACTGAGGTTCATACAGGACCACCCGACCCGGATTGAGAGCGATCAAGTCGCGCAGCCGCCTGCGGCCCATGGAGCCGGCTCCAATAGCCAAGACGTTCATGAGTACCTCCTCCGTTGGTTCGCTCCAGAGTAGCAAGAGATTTTGTTAACTGTCAACAGCACTCGGTCTTGCTCCCAGGGCCGCCACGGTGCTTCTTACCACGCCGTCCAACCGCCATCCACGACCAGATTATGCCCCGTCATGTATTGCGACGCGGCTGAGGCCAAAAAGACAATGGGGCCTTTGACGTCTGCGGCCGTCGCTTTCCGGCCCATGGGACAGTGCCTGGAGTACTGGCTGACAAATTTCGGGTCTTCGTCCTCTGTTTGAAGCCCGCCGAGAGAAAGGCAGTTGACGCGGACCGACGGCGCTAAAAGAGTTGCCAGGTAACGCGTGTAGTTGATCAGTCCGCCCTTGTGAAACGCATAGTCTGGGGGGCAGGTGACACTAGTGCCCTCATAGATGGGGAAGGTGGGTCCTACCATTCCATATATGCTGGAAATGTTGATGATGTTTCCCTTCCGCCTTGCCGTCATGTGGCGCCCGAACATCTGGCAGCAAAGATGAATGCCGATAATGTTAGTCTGCAGCGAATCGCGCCACTGCTCTTCGGTAGAGGTCCAGAAATCACGAACCGGTCGACTCACGGCATTGTTGATCAAAACATCGATCTTCCCTTCCCTTTCGATCGCCTCATTCAGAAAACGTTCGATTTGAGTGGCATCGGACATGTCAAGAGCCTGGGCGTACACCCGAAGCCCGCAGGCGCGCAACTCGCTGGCTACCCTCTCGTTCCGTTCCAAGTCTCGTGAGGCGATGATTACCGTCGCGCCGGCCTCGGCAAGTGCCTGGCTGATGGGCAAGCCGTACAATCCGGCGCCTCCTGTCACCACAACGACCTCTCCTTCAAGGCTGAACAGACTCTGTTTCGGGGATCGATTAGCAGTCCCATCCCCGGGTTGCTTCAAACTCATCGGTATACTCCTCTCTTCTATTGGACCTCGGGCCAGCTTGGACGGTCGCCCGACTTAAACACCGATCGGCCGGAACACATTCTGCACGGGAGGACCCTGCAGATACTCGAGCGGGTTATCGCTTTCAGCAGCTTCTTTGACGACATCCAGAGCCTCGCCGTAGGCCTCGAGCGTCTTTTCTATGTCGGTGCCCGTGTGCGAAAAAGACAGGTTATGATACCCGGCAAAGAGAATGCCGCGCTTGATGACCTCCTGTTGAAACAGACTCTTGATGATCAGCGAATAGCGGCCGGATCGATCCAGGAAGCGCATCACGGTTCTGACAGGGTAGCCAATGCAGGAGACGTATTGAATCGCGTCCTTGCGCTCCGCCAAGGCGTTGAACCCGTCCTGTAGTTTCCGGCCTTGATTCCAGATCTGCTCGATTACGGGTTTCTGTCGCATGAAGGTTACGGTTGCCTGGGCGGCGGCAAGCGACAGACATTCTCCGCCGTAAGTCAGTGAAAAGAACACGTCTTCGCAGGTTTTCATGACCTCTTTCCTGCCGACCACGGCCGAAAGCGGCATCCCGTTGGTCATGCTCTTGCCGAAACAGGCGATATCGGGTGTTACTCCAAAATATTCCTGGGCTCCACCCAGTGACCACCGAAATCCGGTGATTACTTCATCGTAAATCAGGAGAATGCCCTCGCGTTCGCAGCACTCCTTCACTTTCCTGAGAAAATCATCGCGGGGTGCTTCAACGAGAACCGGCTCCATGATGACCGCGGCCAACTGGTTCTTGTATTGTCGAAGGATTCGTTCCAGGCCGTCCAGGTCGTTATATTCAAAAGGATGGACCAGATCCCGGAGGGCGGCCGGTATGCCCCGGTTACGCGATGTGGTGACGACATACCAGTCCTGCCAGCCATGGTATCCCGACTGGGCAATATGTTCGCGGCCCGTGTAAGCCCTGGCAATACGGACGGCGGCGCTGGTGGCGTCCGAACCGTTTTTCCCGAATCGAACCATCTCGGCCGAGGGTATTACTTCCCTCAAGAGCTCGGCCACTTCCACTTCCAGCGGGCTGTTCAGCGAAAGCGTGGTGGCCTTCTCCAATTGGCGCCTGATCGCTTCGTTGGTAACCGGATGGTTATAGCCGAGAATAATCGGCCCCAGCCCGGACATGTAGTCGATATACTCGTTTCCATCGACGTCCCATACGTGACTTCCCTTCCCATGACTTAGAAAGGCCGGGGCGACTCCCTGTACGAACTGAGTCGGGCCTTTGCTAAGACACTGGGTTTGACAGGGAATGAGCTCTTGAGCTTGACGCAACAAGGCGGTGGATTGATTCAGGGCGTGAGCAACGGGCGAAACACGGGCTGTCATTCTCGAGTCCTCCATTGAGAATCGTGCGGCACTGTCAACAGTTAACAATAATAACTGGTAACGTCATTGCACTCAATCGGTTTTAGCGAATGTCCGCATTTATTGCTGAAAAAAGCTTGATCTTCGTTGACTGTCAACAGTAAACTCAGGGCAGGATTTATCTCACAAGCCAGCACGCAAACTTTTAACACTGGCAGGCGGCATCCCAGGCTGAAGCCTTTTAGTGTGGAGGAAACATGCGAATTGTACCGTGCATGAAACTGCCCCTACAAGTCATGGCCATGGCATTCTGGTTCTCTGCCGGAGCAGTACTTCTCGCCCAGTCAACCAACCAGGGAGCCATCGTCGGTACCGTCACGGACTCCACGGGAGGAGTCCTGCCGGCGGCGCAGATCACGGTAAGAAATGTGGCGACCGGTTTGGTCCGAGAGACTATCGCCAACGACAACGGGACTTACCGGGTTGAATTTCTAGTCCCGGGCAACTACACGGTTACAGTGCAGATGCCCGGTTTCAAGACCACCGAGCTGACTGACCTGCACCTGGCAGTAGGACAGATCTTGCGGGTGGACGCTCGACTGGAAATCGGCGAAATGAATGAGTCGATCGAGGTCACCGGAGCGGCGCCCGTAGTCAACACGGAAACGACTGCCATCGGCGAGGTCATCGACAACACCAAGATACAAAACCTCCCGTTGAATGGACGGGAGTTTATCGGCCTGGCGGCGCTAGTTCCCGGCGCCGAAGAAGGCAGCCCGAAGCGTGGAGTCGTATCCAGCAAAGGATACGCCATTGGCGTCAATGGCGCCCGCTCAATGTACAACTCCTACAACCTCGATGGCGCCGACAGTACCGATGCCAACTACAATCAGTTGATTTCTTCTCCAGCCCTGGATGCCATCAAGGAGTTTCGGGTTGAGACCAACATGTACTCGGCGCAGTACGGCCGTTCAGGCGGCGCGGTTATCAGCGTCGTGACGAACAGCGGGTCGAACGATTTTCATGGAAGCCTTTACGAGTACCACCGGAACAAGGCCCTGGACGCCCGTCCCTACTTCTATACAGGTACGAAAGAAGAGCAGCCGGGCTACCTGTTCAACCAGTTCGGGGGATCGATCGGGGGCCCAATCTTCAAGGACAAGACCTTCTTCTTCTTCAGCGCCGAGTGGTTTCGGCAGAAGAAGCCCGGGCAGAACATGGTGACGTTTGCCCCGACTGAAAAACAGAGGGTTGGCGACCTGACCGAGACCTTCAACCCCTATGTCCCGACCGAGAAGGTGCAGTTGCGCAATCCCTATACCGGGGAACTGATCCCGGACAACATCGTGCCTCAGAACCTGATTGACCCGGTCGGCCAGAAGCTGATGGAGATCTGGTCCGAACGGTCGCCGAATTTTGACGACCCTTTCCTAAACCTGCGCTTCATGCGCTCTGGCAGCTTCAACCAGGACAAATGGCTGGCCCGCATCGACCACAACTTCACTCCCCAGGACATGCTCTTCGGGACGTTCAACTTCGGGGATTACGACAACGGCAGTCCCTGGCACACCCCCTACGGCGACACCGTGGCTCTGGAGCATGACCGAACTCTCGGTCTGACTTACACCCGAGTGCTCTCCAACAGCCTCGTAAATGATTTGAAATTCAGTCACACG
>DAOTAI010000618.1:0-2292 GCA_035593865.1 Acidobacteriota bacterium | reverse complement strand
CTCATGAAATCCGCGGCTGTGGCCAAGCTTTCGGGTGCGCGCCATGTTCATGGGTTTGGCGCGGCATCCACCCGGGAACGGCTGGCTTCCATCTTCTATTCACACCGAGTCGAGCCAAGACCCGAGGAAAACCTCCATGTTGTGGAAATGAACCTGAGGCTCGCGGTGCAACAGCCGAACTCCTCCAACGGAGGATCGCAACAATTCTCCGGAAACGGACGCGCCTCTCTCGTCCCTCTTCAGATTCCGGAAGAAGCCGCGAAAAGTGTGCGCGAGAAGCTGGCCGAAAGTCGAATCGACCGTCCGATCCTGTTAAATCCAGGCGCCGGGTGGGTGACCAAACAATGGCCTGCCCACAAATATGCGAGCCTCGCCAGACGGATTCAGGAAGAACTCCGGGTTCCGGTCGTGCTGACCCATGGCCCCGGGGAAGAGGACATCATTGAGGAAATTCAGCAAGCCGGTCCGCGGTTTTGCAGCTTTCCAACTACGATCCTGGAACTTGCGGCGCTGTGCCGGGAGTCAAGACTGATGGTTGCGGGTGACACCGGGCCTTTGCATCTTGCGGTTGCACTGGGAACACCCACAGTGGCGATCATGGGTCCCAGTGCGGTGTGGCGCAACGGTCCACATGCTCCCGCCGATATCGTCATCAAACGCCACCTTCCCTGTTCGAACTGCTACAAGCGCACGTGCGATCAGTTTATCTGTATGAACATTCCAGTAGACGAGGTATTTAATGCCGTGGTAAGACGGCTGACGAAGTAATCGCAAGAGCGACGCAGAGCAATGAGGGTGGCACAACGACAGACTAGAGCCCGGAAAACCAGCTTCGCGCAGCGTGTACGGGTGCCTCTTGGCTTTGGTTATGCGCTTCTTTTTCTCTACCTCGCCAAGCCCCGCCCCCTGTTCCTTTACCCGGGAATAGCACTTGCAGGGCTCGGATCCGCCTTGCGAGTCTGGGCTTCGGGCCATTTGAACAAAGGCAGGGAACTGGCGGTTTCCGGTCCCTACTCGTGGACGCGAAACCCGCTTTATCTGGGCTCGTTTATGATGGGCCTAGGCTTCGCCGTCGCGTCAGCCAGCATCTGGCTGTTGGTGCTCTTTCTGGTTCTCTTCCCCGCCATCTACGTTCCCGTGATGAGACGCGAGGAAGAGGAGTTGAGAGCGGCTTTCGGCCCCCGTTTCGCGACCTATCAGAGCGGCGTCCCCTTGTTTCTTCCAACCCGGCTTTCTCCCTGGAGACCCCAATACCGCGATCTGGCCCCATTCGGAGGCAACTTTCAATGGAGCAAGGTCATCTCTAATCGTGAGTACAGGGCTCTCGTCGGCGCTCTTGCCGTGGCTGCCCTGATATCGGCGAAGATGGTCTTATGGCGTTGAGAATTAAGCAGATCATCACCGGCAGTCTGCCGATGGTGCTCCTTCTCGCCGTTCTAGCGGTGGCAGACGGAGACGCGAATGTCCCGCCGTTGGTTAAGCCCGGCGAAGAATATACCGCTCCGTTTGGCGAGAATGAACGATTGCTTTACGAGGTCAACTGGAAACCGCTGTTCCTCCTGCCTGCGTTCAAGGCCGGGGAAATCGATTTTCGGACCTTTGAAACCACGTTTGAGAACCGCCCGGTCTTCAAGGTCACTGCTGAGGCCCGATCCAACGGGCGACTGGCTTCGATTGCCGGCATTGACGTCAAGGATTATTTCGAATCGATTTTCGACCGACACACCTTTCGGCCTTACAGGTACGTGAAGAAGATTCGGGAAGGGAAACGAAAGCGTGACGTCCAACTGATTTTCGACTATCCGCACGATCGCCTTCTTCTCACCGAAAACGATGTTGCCGTGACTCCTCCCAAAGAAGTGAAAAATCGCACTATCGAGGAGATCAACGAACCGCTGGCTGATGTCGTTTCGGTCTTCTATATCGGACGGCTGCGGCCATTCGAAACCGGACAGAAGTTCTTTGTCCATCTGATCGATCAAGGCGACGCCAAGAGAGTTTCGTTTCACATCGCCAAAAAGGAAAATGTCGACACCCCTATCGGCAGATTTCGCGCGGTCAGGATTAACACCAACGGTCAGATTTTCAGTTCCGGTGGTAATTTCAGAGTGTGGTACTCGACCGACCCGTTGCGAGTCCCGGTGCGGTTCGAGGCCGACGTGGCCTTTGGGAAAGTGTACGGGACGTTGATTGCAATCGACACCGGCAGCACCAGCCGGGGTTTGGTTAAAAGCCGCTAACCCGGATTTCTCACACTGTTAATGAAAAAAGGGCCGCCTTTTGTGGTATAAA
>DAOTAI010000617.1:0-2293 GCA_035593865.1 Acidobacteriota bacterium | reverse complement strand
GGTCATCGACATGAGCAAGCACAAAGGCGCTCACCCGCGATTGGGAGCAACGGATGTTTTGCCTTTCGTTCCAATCGAAGGCGTGACCCTCGAAGCGTGCGTCGCGGTGGCGCGCTCTGTCGGTGAAAGAATCGGCCGCGAGCTTCAGATCCCCGTCTTCCTGTATGAGGCAGCCGCGTCCCGGCCAGAGCGGAAGAACTTGGCAAACATCCGGAAAGGGGAGTACGAGGGATTGGCCGAAAAACTCCGGAGCGATGAATGGGCACCCGATTTTGGGCCGGCCGTGTTTAATCCGAAAACCGGGGCGGTCATCTGCGGGGCCAGGGAATTCCTGATCGCTTACAACATCAACTTAAATACCAGGGATAAATCAGCCGCCAGCGATATAGCCCTGGAGTTGCGGGAAAAAGGCAGGCAGGCCCGCCTGCCCAACCCCTCGCCTTACTACTGCAAGGGTGAGCCGCTCTACTACCGTGATGATAGCTTTCCCTGCGGGAACTGCGGGTTTGTAGGCCGGAGCTTCGAGGAGACGGTTCACCACTGCCGAGACACACATCAATATGATCTGATTGAATTGTTCAGGTTAAATGACGCCGACCCGAGCCGGCCGGTGGGACAGCCAGTTCGCCGCAAGGGCAAGTTCACCTTCTGCAAAGCCATCGGCTGGTACGTCGCGGAATATAAGAGGGCCCAGATTTCAATTAATCTCACCAACTATAAAGTCACACCGCCGCACCTGGTGTTGGAAGAAGCCCGAAAACTGGCGAGTCAGCGCGGACTGGTCGTGACCGGGAGTGAAGTGGTCGGGCTGATTCCCTACGCTGCGCTTCTGGATGCCGGACGGTACTATCTGGCCGCCCAGGGTCGATCTCCCTATGTCCCAGTCCGCGACATCCTGGAGGCCGCCGTATTTTCGATGGGATTGAATGACGTTGCGCCCTTTGACATCAACAAAAAGGTTATCGGGCTTCCGTCTCGCGACGGGAATTCGCTTCCCGCCATGCCCGTGACCGATTTCGTTGACGAAATGAGCCGCGATACGCCTGCACCTGGGGGAGGTTCGGCGGCCGCCCTGGCAGGGGCGCTGGGCGCCGCGCTGGCTTCCATGGTTGCCAATATCACTCAGAAGAGTCCCGGCACCGGGGAGCGCGAGCAGCGGCTTCTGGAGATTGCCAGGCAGGCCCAGGAGCTGAAGGACGCCCTGTTACAGGCGATCGATGACGATGCAGATGCTTATTCAGCGTACCTGGACGCCGTACGACTCCCCAGGCAAACGGCCGAGGAGCAGGAATCAGGCGAGCAGATGACGCAAAACCGTTTGAAAGCAGCAGTAGACGTCCCTCTTAAGACTACACGGCTGGCTTGCGAGGCGTTAAGAATCGCGCTGGAGGCAGCCGTTCACGGTAGCTCCGACTCTGGTGCCGACGCGTTAGCAGGCGCCGCCCTGGCTTTCGCGGCTGTCCAGGGTAGCGCTTGGAATGTGCTTGTCAATTTAAGAGATGTCAAGGACCAGGCGTTTGTTGAATCGGTCCGCGCAGAGGTTACCAGGCTATTCAAAGAAGCCGAAGAAGTTCGACTTGAAGTAAATCGATTCGTCGAGCAGAAGGTAGTCTGGGACGAGTCGGCGTTTTCCAGATAATTTAAAGCTTCGTCGTCAGTCATTGGCCTTCGTGTCGGTTCTGACTGACTGTCATCCGCGTAATCCTCGAAATCCGTCCTATCTGCGGGTAGCAATTCCCACAGATAGCACGGATCGCGCGGATCACGCCGATGACAAGCGGGCGGCTACCATCGACTTAGAACGTCAACTTCAAAGCAAATTGGAGCTGGCGCATGGGGTCCAGGCCGCCGTAAGCGGTCGAGGTGATGCGACCCGCGTTGTCGTTCAGGTTTCCGGGTATGCCGATTTCCGCGTCGGGCTGCCCCAGGTTGACGTGGTTGAACAGGTTAAACACTTCGAAGCGGAACTCGAGGGCAGTCGATTCCGTGAACCGGAAGTGTTTGAACAACGACGCATCCGTTCTCCAGTACATGGGCCCGGTCAAGGTGTTTCGGCCAATGTTGCCGAAGGTTCCCACCGCCGGGCGTGCGTATGGACTTCCCGGAGACCCTATTGGAGTCGTGTCGAACCAGTTCTCCTGATCTCCGATGGTCCTGACCTCGCCGATAAGGTCGGGTCTGCATGGTCCGGTATCCCGATCCTCGCCGCAATCGCGATACGACGGAGTAAAGGGTAAACCGCTCTGGATCGTCGTAGTGGAGTTGATCTGCCATTCACCAAGAATCGCATCCG
>DAOTAI010000616.1:0-2309 GCA_035593865.1 Acidobacteriota bacterium | reverse complement strand
TTTCAACTTCGACATGGATCGGGCCAAGAAGATTTGCGATTTGATTGTGGAATCGGGAATGCAAATCGCCTTGCAGTTCGGGAACGGAATCCGGTTGGAGCGAATAGATGAAGAGCTGGTCCGCAAGCTCGCGGCTGCCGGAACGTACCACGTCGCTATCGCTATCGAGTCGGCAAGTCCTCGCATCCAGACGCTGACACGCAAGCACCTGAAACTCCACATGGTTAAGGACGTAGTCCGCTGGACCAGGCGATATAACATCCACACTGTTGGTTTTTTTATGATCGGTTTTCCGGGCGAGACGATCGAGGAGATTAACATGACGATCCGGTTTGCCTGTCAGACCGAATTTGACGAGGCCCTATTCAGTATCGTCATCCCCTACGCAGGTACCCCGATACGCGACCAGGTGATCCGCATGGGAATGTATGATCCGGGCGTCGAAGTGGATAATCTGAGGGAAGTGATACGGATCGAAACCCCTGAATTTGATTTCAAGACGCTGAAACGATTGCAGCGCAAGGCCTACATGATGTTTTTCCTGACACGGTTCCGCTTCCTGAAAATGCTCCCCAAACTGTTCAGTCTGAGGTCGAGCAAGCGTTATCTGAGAGCCATCGAAAGGCATTTCCTGCCGGAGGTCCTGGTGGGACCTAGTACACGAGCGAATTAGGAAGACGGATGTACCGATACCCCGATTTCCCGGATCAGGTTTATGTTGAGTTAACCAACGCCTGCAATGCGCGCTGCACCATTTGCGCCACGCCAAACATGCAGCGGCGGCGTGCGATCATGTCTTTTGACCTTTTCCGAAAGATTATCGATGAATGCGGTCGGTATCGGGTGCGACGGATTCTGCCTTTCCTGCATGGTGAAACTCTGCTCGTTCCAGGTGTCCTTGACTATTTCCGGTACATTCGTCGCGCTTCGCCGGGCAGTCACGTAAACCTGACCACCAATGGATCGCGACTGAATGCGGATATGACTGAGGCTTTTCTTCAGGAAAACCTGCTGGACAGCCTGATCATTTCGGTGGACGGCGCGGATAAGCAGACATTCGAGGGAATCCGCCTGGGACTCGACTTCGACGAGATCCGGGAAAATGTGCTTTACTTCATGAAGCGGCGCAACGAACAGGGGAAGACCACGCCGAAGGTCTCGGTGGCGATGGTCACAGTAGAGGAAAACAAACACTGCCGGAAGCAGTTTGAGGAGGTCTGGCGAGGTGTTGATGAGGTCCGTTTTTCAGTCTACTTTAACTGGGCCGGCAAACTGGAGAACTCGGAACGAACGCCCCACAAAGTCAACTTCTGCGAGCGCATCTACCATTACATCACTATCCTGGCCGACGGCCGGGTCGCGATGTGCTGTTTCGACTCGGAGGCAGCTTACTGCGTGGGCGACATCAATCGGAAATCGATTTATGAGGTCTGGCACTCTGACTCCTTTAACCAGAAGAGGCGCTGGCTGTACGAAAGAAACTTCAACCAATTGAAATTGTGTGGACAGTGCGATTACATCAACCACCCTGCCTGGACGGCGCCACTGGTTAGAATTCGACCGTACATTCAACGCCGTCTGCCGGGGCTCGGCGCCGCCGCCGACCGGGTTTACAAGAAATGGTTGATGAAGTAAGGCGAGGAAAGGCGATGATGGACTATCCCTGGCAGAGACCGAGTCAGCGGGACCTCGGCAAGGTTCTGCTCATCTACCCAACCACTGGGATGGACGTATTTGGAATAAATGTAGGTTTGCCGCTCTCCTGCCTCTATCTCGGAACCGTGCTCACGCGGGTCGGTTACCGAGTCGAGATCCTGGACGAACGGATCAGCCGATCGTTTGAACAGGATGTGGCCGCTTCAATCAGGCGTGAGCGGCCGCTGTTCGTAGGTATCTCCAGCATGACGGGGATTCAGATCCGAGGAGGGTTGAAGGCGGCGGCGAGCGTGCGGAAGACGGCGCCGGATATCCCGATCGTCTGGGGCGGGGTCCACCCGACACTTTGCCCCGAATCCACGTTGAAGGATCGTCTGTGCGATATTGTCGTCCTCGGAGAAGGCGAGATCACCGTCATCGACCTGGCGGATTGTCTGCGTGAAGGCAACGACCTCAATGAGGTGAAAGGTATCGGGTTCAAGCAAGACGGCCGGTTGGTTTTTACCGAGAAACGCCCCATGATCGAGGATCTCGATGCAATCCCCCGGCCCGATTACGACCTCATTCAGATGGAGCGCTACTTCACCCGCGCGCCCTCGACCAATGAAGCCCAACTGCAGCTGGTAACCAGCCGCGGCTGCCCGTTCAAGTGC
>DAOTAI010000615.1:0-2309 GCA_035593865.1 Acidobacteriota bacterium | reverse complement strand
GCGCGAATCGGCCGCCGGCCGGCTGAGGGAGGTGCTGGGGATCGAACAGCACAAACCCACGCCTTTGAATCCACGGGTTTACATGCTGGGACAGCGGAAAGGATATCAGCTGGAGCGAGTAGTTTTTACGAGCGAGCAGAATGTCGACGTTCCCGGTTTGTTGCTGGTGCCCGACGGGGTTTCCGCATCCTCCCCGGCGCCGGCTGTTCTCTGTCTGCATGGCAACGTCCCGGGCGCGAAGGAGGAGGTCGCCGGAGAGTCAAAGGAGCCTGGAACCATTGACCGGTTCCACGACGACTATGCGAGGCAGCTGGCCCTTGCAGGCTTTGTCACCTTTGCCATAGACATGCGGGATTGCGGCGAACGCCGGCATCAGGAAGATTACACAGGGCCGGCCGGGCTGGACTGGAGATCGGTGGCCGCCGCCAACGCACTGCTGCTCGGTCGGACCTACCTCGGCTCGTGCGTTTTTGATTCGATGCGCGCCCTCGACTACCTCCAGAGCAGGCCTGAAGTGATGCCGGAGGCCATCGGTTGCACCGGTTTTTCAATGGGCGGAACTCTCACGGCGATGCTGGCGGTTGTCGAGCGCAGGGTCAAAGTGGCCGGCATCTCCGGCTGGTTCGGGAAGTGGCGGGATCGGGCTGCGACGGGCAACTTCCTCGGAATGATCACCTACCTGCCCGGATTCCTCAAGGACCTTGACGTGAATCTGACTGTTGCCGCCGTTGCACCCACGCCCCTGGTTATGGCTTACGAACACCGCGACCGGATAGAAGAAGCGCGTGCCGCTACAGAGCCGGTCTCACGAGCTTATGCGGGTTTCGGGGCGTCTGACCGGCTGAGGATCGAATTGGTCCCCGGAGACCACTTCTACCGCAGTGAGATTATCGTTCCCTGGATGACGGAGCGTCTGAAGAAACTGGCGGTTCCTTCCCAGTAATCCCACCCGCTACGTTGGCCGACTTCTTTCCAAACACGACCCGCTGGTCTCCCTGATAGAACCAGGGGACCGGAATGATCTGCTGGATGAGCGAGTACAAATTTTTCTTGGTTGGGCTTTTGCTGTAAAAAATCAGGGCATTGTCCCCGACGAAGGTGATGTTTGCCATGGTCATTTTACCCTCGAAGTCCGGGCCCCCATCCAGGATTTGGAGCCAGGAAAAACTCTCGCCCTCGTCTTTGCTGATCAGGGAAGCCATGCGGTTTCGAGGCCAGGGGGCCGTCGATCTCGTCCGGCTCGCCGTAATTAAAGAGGAGCAGCAAGTCTCCTGTCTTTGGAATGCGGACCAGGGTCGGCATGGCGCCAGGCGCCGGAATGCCGGCATCGGTAGGTTCGCTCCAAGTCTCCCCGCCATCCGTGGAAAAGCTTCTATAAAAAGACCCGACATAGGTCCGCATGAGCATCAGCAGACGCCCGTCTTTCAACTCCACCACCGCCGGCTCTTCAGCGGCCGGCGACGTCTTTCTTCCCTTGCTGGGTTTGTTCACGGTGATCTCGTTGGACTTCTTCCAAGTCTGCCCCTTGTCATCGCTATAAAAACAGTACGAGTAACTGCTTGCGAGCGAGTCTCGGCTAACCCAGCTGGGGAGAACGATCCGCCCGCTCTTGAGCAGGACCACATGGTCATTCGCAACGCCACCGTACCCCTCGTAAGGTATCCGAACCGGTTTGCTCCATGTCTTGCCGTTATCCAGAGAACGGCGTATCCACATCCCGGCATCCTCGATACTGTTGGTGACCAAGAAGAAAAAGAGAATCTCTCGTTCCGACAGGCGTACGAAGGAAGGACTCATCACGTTCTGTTTCCCGATGTTCGATTGGAAGGCGAAACTCTCGCCCCAGCTCCGCCCCCTGTCGTTTGATCTCCAAGCCAGCAGCTGGGCCGGACTGCTGTCGTGCCCACCGTCGCCGAAAACGCTCACCACTAAAAGGAGGTTAGTGTCATCGAGCGGAAGGACCGCGGCTTCACTGTAACGGTAGTCGTTCTCGTCCGCCACGAAAAGGGTCCTGTTCAGGAGCTTCTCGACCGGGGCCGCCAAAAGGGCACCGCAAGAGAGAGCCAGCCATGTCGCCATCGCATATCGTGATCGTGAGAAACTCATGTCATGCTCCGTAAAGTCGGTCGGAAGTCGGGAGGCGGTGACCAAATACTCGCGCCTCCTGATTCCTGACTACTGAGTCCCGCTCCCTGCTTTTAGCCGATTTTTTCAAAGCGTCGGGCAAAAGGCAGGATAGCAGCCTCCAATTCCTGCACTTCGCTAACCGAGAGGGGGATTGTCGGTGGCCTGCAAGGGCCGATGTCGCA
>DAOTAI010000085.1:0-14335 GCA_035593865.1 Acidobacteriota bacterium | reverse complement strand
CCCGATAAAAACAACTTCGGACCGCGCCTCGGTCTGGCCTGGGATGTGTTCGGGGACGGCAAAACAAGCCTGCGAACTGGCTACGGGATCTTCTTCCAGCAACAGCAGAACGGCAACCAACAGTTTACGGGTTACAACCAACCCTTCGTGCCGAGTGTCTCGCTGACCACGGTTCCCTCTTTGTCAGATCCACTGAGGGATTACCGGGCGGGGGTGGTTCCAGGGAACAAGATCGAAACCTTCAACCCCGAGACGGGGGAGGCCATCTTCAACCCGCCTGTTTCGCTTTTCAGCATTTCCTCGGACTTCCCTAATCCCTACGTCCAACAGTACAGCCTGTCGCTGCAACAGCAACTCCCCATGAGCTTTACTCTTGAAGTGGCGTATGTCGGGAACGTCGGAAGGAAGCTCCAGAGCCCGAGACAGTTGAATCCGGCGGATTATGCGGAGGGTGCAACGCTGGCCAACCGGGAAGAAAGACGGCGCTTCTCTCCCGGCCAACTGGGCAGTATCATCTGGTTCGAAAACGTCGCCAACAGCTCCTACAATTCTCTGCAGATGTCTTTGCAAAAGCGATTCAGCCAGTCCTACCTGCTCAATGTGAATTACACGTGGTCGCGGTCGCTTGACGAGACGTCCAATTTCACCGGGGGCAGCACCTACCAGAACCCGGATCGGCGTCGAGACGACTGGGCGCCTTCCGACTTTCACAGAGCACATGTCTTTACCGCCTCCTGGATTTGGGCGTTGCCCGATTTCCGAAATCTGGGAACCGTCGGAAGGTATGTGCTCGCCGGCTGGGAGTTAACGGGACTGGCGAGGGTGACCACGGGGTTGCCCTTTACCGTCAGGAGCGGGCGTGACAACTCCCTCACCGCCATCGGCAACGACCGGCCGAATCTAACCGGGGATCCCGCGCTAAGCTCTGATAGACCTCGGGAGCAATATTTGGCTGAGTACTTCGAGACCAGCGCCTTTTCTCCCAACGCACCCGGTCAATTCGGCAATGCCGGTCGTAATTTGCTGATCGGGCCAGGTTTCGCTCGCGTCGATTTGGGCTTGTTCAAGAAGTTCCCGGTTTATGAGGATCATGCGCTTCAGTTTCGAGCCGAGATCTTCAACCTGTTGAATCGCGCCAACTTCAGGAATCCTGACGCGAATCTGGCGTCGGCCGGGTTCGGACAAATTCTCACGGCTGATGCCCCGCGCATCGTTCAGTTGGGGCTGAAATACATCTTCTGATCGCTCAGAAGTCACTGGAAAGGAGCGTCACATGGCGTTGTTCTCGCGGCGTCAGCTTATCAGCGCAGGATTGAGCATCCCTGCCGCAATGGCGATGACTCGTTCGTCGACCGGAAAGCCGAATTCCCGCCGTCTGGCTGATGTCGGGTGGGTCTGGGAGGGACAAGCTTTCCGCCCCCCCGGTGTATACCCCTCGATCTTCGGAGCCGGTGAGGGGGCGGAATATTTCGGACTCAGCCGCGTCGTTTTCCTGTTTCACCCCAACACCGAATTGGCCATGGAAAAGCTTAGCGGCATGAAAGAGGTGGTCTGCGACATTTCGAAATGGAAGTATAAGAAGTCCGACGACGGTTGGGTCTCCTACGCCGTAGACGCCGATCCGGAAAACGTGATCGCTGAGGCTGAGCATGTCAGTCGTCTGGCCCAACGTTTCCCGAACATTGTGGGCGGCTACCACGACGACATGCGAGGACTGGCCAAGCGAGAGAATTATAAAGCCGATCAGTACGCCAGAATCTACCGTGCTCTGAAGAGTCACAAGAAGGACTTGCGCTTGTGGGTTGTCGTCTACTCCCACGAGTTGCCGGAGGTCGACTTTTGGCGAGAGTTCTCGCCGTTCATCGATGTCGTAAGCCTCTGGGTTTGGGAGGCGAAAAACCTGCGAAACCTGGACCAGTATCTGGCTGACTGCAGGAAACTCTTTCCCGACAAGCCGATCAACATCGGGTGTTATCTGCGAGACTACCCGAACAAGGCGCCGGTCTCCATGGATCTTCTCAAGTTCCAGTGGGATTGGGTTCTGCGCAATGTCGCCTCGGGAGCTGTTGACGGCTATGAGATCCTGGGGGCGTTTTTGATCGACGGTCAGCAGGAGCAGGCGCGCTGGGTGCGTGATTTCATTGCCGCCAATTGAGGGCTTTCGCAAAGGGCGGCGATGAATACTCTGGTACCCTGCGGACATCACTCTCGAACTTGTGGATTGAATCATGAGGCTCTCATCGGCGTTCTCACTTGTGGCGACGGCGCTTGCGCTCGCATTCAACTTGCATTTGGCCGCACAGGCGTCGCAAGACGAAACCTTGGATTTCCTTACCAGGCTCACGCAGGCCAATGGCACTCCCGGTGAGGAAGGGTCGGTTGTGACGATCCTGCGCGAGAAAGTGCAAGCTTTCACGGAGCTGAGCCGGGATTCTCGGGGGGCTTTGATCGCGAAGAAGCGGGGAACTTCCGACAGGCCGAGGATCCTGCTTGCCGCGCACATGGATGAAGTTGGATTTCAAGTGAAGTCGATCACAAGCGGCGGCTTTCTGCGAGTGGTTCCGCTGGGCAGTTGGTTTCCGGCGGTCATGCTGGGCCAGCGGGTTGTGGTGAGGACAGCTCAGGGAGATCTCCCGGGAGTGTTCGGGGCCACACCCCCTCACGTGTTGACGAGTGAGCAGAGGCAAAAGGCCGTCCAACTGGAGGACATGTACGTCGACATTGGGGCCAAGGACGAAAGCCATGCCCGAAAGCTGGGAGTTGAACCAGGAGATCACATTGTGCCGGAAGGCGCCTTCACGCGCATGGCCGATCCCAACATGCTCCTTGCGAAGGCCTGGGACGATCGAGTGGGTTGTGCCGTCATAGCGGAAGTGCTGGAGCGTCTTCAGCAAACTCCGCACCCCAATACGGTTTACGGCGCGTGGACTCCGCTGGAGGAAGTGGGGCGCCTCAACGCCACCGTTGAGATGGAGAACCTGCGCCCGGATCTGGTGATTGTCGTGGAGGTTGGAATCACGGTCGACACGCCTGGAGTGAGTTCGGAGATGGTTCAGGAAAGGATCGGACACGGTCCCTCGCTCGACCTCTATGACGGCGTCCTGATCACCCCGCCGAACCTGAAACGCTGGGTCGTCGCCGAAGCAGGCGCCGCCGGAATTCCACTGCAGTTCACAACTCTCGGATCCGGAGGAGGAAGCGCCCACGGCGTCAGTTTCCTGTTCCGGGCCCCGAGCATTGCTCTGCTGGTTCCGTTGCGTTACGCCCACACTCCCAACAGTCTTCTGGACTATCGGGACTACACCAAAACCAAGGACCTTCTGTTCCACCTCATCAGCACGCTCGATCAGGAGAAATGGAGGCGTATTGTTGGAGAGTAACGCCAAAGGCGCCGAGGCAACGGGAGGCGTGGCTAAGAGAGGTCCTCATGAAAGTGATGGGACGCAAATCGCCGGGAGGAAGGCGACGACCCCATCGGCCCGACCGACGCGGATTCGGTTCGTGGTCCTGGGAGTGCTCTTTTCTTTGGCAGTCCTCACATACCTGGATCGGGTCTGCATTTCCGTCGCCGCTCCCTGGATCACCCGGGAGCTGGGGCTGAGCCCGGTCCAAATGGGCCTCGTTTTCAGCGTCTTTGCGTTCGGCTACACACTCTTTGAAGTGCCCACCGGATGGCTGGGCGATCGCTACGGCCAGCGTGTCACCATATCCCGAATTGTCATATGGTGGTCGCTGTTCACATTTCTGACCGGCCGGGTCAACCGGCTCTCCACATTGCTTGCGGTGCGCTTCCTGTTCGCGGCTGGCGAGGCGGGCGCATACCCCAATATGACACGGGTGGTCGCCAACTGGTTTCCGGTCAAGCGTCGCGGCTTCGCCATGGGGACCATCTGGATGGGAAGTCGATTGGGCGCCGCAGTAACGCCCCCTCTCGCCCTGATCCTAATTCGCGCCGCCGGATGGCGGGAGACCTTTTACCTGCTAGGAGCAGTTGGGATTGTCTGGGCGATACTGTGGGCTCGATGGTTTCGCGACCACCCGGACGAACTGCGATTCGTCAACGAGGCGGAGTTGAACCTGATCCGTGAAGGCGGCGATTCCCCGCCTTTGGGGAAGGAGGCAGGGGTACCGTGGAGGCGCCTGCTGACGGAGAGGAGTCTTTGGGCCCTTTATCTCATGTACTTCACCTTGGGGTTCGTCTACTATCTCTTCATCACCTGGTTTCCCACCTATCTTCTGGAACAACGGAAGGTCCAGTTGTCCGCCTTGGGTCTCTACGCTTCTTTACCGCTTCTTTTTTCCGCTTTCGCGGCTTTTTCAGGTGGTCTGCTAACCGACCGTCTGTCCAGAAGATGGGGGCCGACGTGGGGCCGGCGCACGGTGGGAGTCGTGGGTTGCGCCGGTGCAGCCGGGTTTCTGGTGGCGGGACTGAATCTGGAAGTCACAACCACTGCGGTTCTGGCCATCGCCTTGGCGGCCGCGTTCAGTGATTTGACGTTGGCCGCTGCCTGGGCGACGTGCGCGGATGTCGGAGGACGATTTTCCGGCACCGTCAGCGGAACCATGAACATGATCGGGAATGTCGGAGCCATGCTGTCGCCGCTGATCATGGGATACCTGGTGCAGAGTACCGGAAATTGGAATTTGACATTCTATATAGCGACTTGTCTTGCTTTGGCTGGTGCGCTTTTGTGGTTGGTGGTCGACCCCACCAAGCGCGTCGATCGGGATCTTTAATTGTTCGATTGGACTATTTCAATAGAGGACAGGTGGCAACATGCGAACAATAGACGATGCTGACGAGATGGTGAGGCGGTTTGCAAAGTTTTCGACCGCACTTCTCGCTGACGCGATGGGTAAGCATTGCTGTCCGAGGCTCAAGCATCAGGTGATGCATCCGGCCATCAGACCTTTATCCAAGCGTTTCCGAATCGCAGGGAGAGCTTTTACAGTTCGTTGCTATCCTGGCGCCACCTACGCCATGGAGTTGGCCCTTCAACAAGCCCCTAGGGGCAGCGTCATCGTCTGCGATGGCCAAGGCTCGGACGCCGGCGTCTTAATGGGCGAGCTGATGTCCATCTGCGCACTGCGTCGGGGCCTCGTTGGAGCGATCATCGACGGCGCGGTTCGCGACGTCGAGTCTATCGTCAAGATGGGCTTTCCCGTCTTTTCCCGGCACATCACTCCCCGATCCGGCACTTATGATCAGCTAGGTGAGGTGCAGACGACGATCTCCTGTGGATCCGTCGTCGTGAGCCCGTCCGACATCGTGGTTGCGGACGCCGACGGCGTCGTCGTGGTTCCGAACGAAATCAGTGAACAGGTCGCGGGGATCGCCCACAGGCTGTGGCTGTGGGAGGAGAACGTTAAGGAGGGCCTGCTCCGAGGTCAGACGCTGGAGGAGGCCGTGGAGTCGTCGGCAGATCTCCTCAAAGGGCTGACCGAATCCCCCGAACGCGCGTGACGCCGTGCTCGGCCCGCCTCCTTTCCTCGACAATCCCCGCGGACGACACGGATTACGCTAATTACGCGGATGAGCGGTGGGCACCTATCAAGGGTACTGGGCCTGGTCGCTCTGACACTAATGAATGCGCACCAAAGGATCGTTCCGCGATCTTTCTCGGCTGCGGTCCAGAGTTGTCGATCTCTTAACTGGGCCTGTAAAGGAATAAGCGCTCGAACAAAAACCTCCGTTTCCAGTTCGTAAGGCGCTGGCCCTTGCCCATGCCCGCTAGCGGGGGCCGGTTGGCACGGTTCCGGCCAAGGCAGGCTCTGGCACGTGGCTTTCTTCCGCAAGAAACCGGTGCGTGAGACCCGCCAGGACAGCGCCGGCAATCGGCGCCAACCAGAACAGCCACAGCTGCGTCACGGCCTGACCACCCACAAAGATTGCCGGCCCCGTGCTCCGCGCGGGGTTTACGGAAGTGTTCGTGACCGGAATCGTCGCGAGATGTATCAGGGTGAGCGCGAGACCGATCGCCAGAGGTGCCAGCCCCTGGGGAGCGCGCTTGTCGGTGGCGCCAAGGATCACGATCAGGAAGAAGAAGGTCATGACCAACTCTGCAATCAGCGCTGCCATCAGTGAATAACCACCGGGAGAAGCTGTGCCATAACCATTGGTCGCGAAGCCCGCACCTACGTCGAACCCAGCCTTGCCGCTGGCAATAAGGTACAAGATCGCGGCCCCCACAATCGCACCGCCAAGCTGTGCCAGCAGGTACGGGGCGACGTGTGAACCGGGAATACGCCGCGCGGTTAACAGCCCAACCGTTACGGCCGGATTAAAGTGCCCCCCTGAGATGTGTCCCACTGCGTAGGCCATGGTCAGGACGGTGAGCCCGAAAGCCAGAGCCACACCGAGCAAGCCGATTCCGACCTCTGGAAAGGCTGCGGCCAATACCGCGCTGCCGCAGCCCCCAAGAACCAGCCAGAGGGTGCCGAGAAATTCGGCAAATGCTTTCTGTCCAAGCGTAAACTCTCTCATGGTTTACCCCCCTTTACAAAAAGCCGGCGCTCCCGATTGAGCGCCTGCCCCTATCGGCTCTTTTTTTCCAACTCGCTGGACCCTGGCTGTCGTGCGCTGCGGGTTAGGCGTGAACCTACTCGGAGCGAGACCTCGAGGCAGCCGGAGTCTCGACAGATACGCTCTTAGCGAGTTCGAAACGCAGCACTGTCTCCGCCGCAATCACGGATGGATCCCCGCGAGTAGCAAGCGTCGCGGCCGTTGCTCCGCCGCCTCCGACGGCCGCTCCAATCGCTGCGCCTTTGCCACCGCCCGCTATGGCACCAATGGCCGCACCTACACCAGCGGCAATCCCGGCTCGTGTGGCGTCCTTCTTAATGGTGCTGCCAGCTTCTTGGCTCAGGGTGGATGTTGTTATGGGGACTTCCTTGCCGGCCGGCGTCTTGAAGGAGACCAGTTCAACGGCGATTTTGGCCTTGCCCTGAGTGCGGCCTCCGGGGTCAGACTCTACGACACGCCCAATTACATCCGTACCGCGCGGCGCAATCACCTCTTCTCCGGCCATCAAATTCTGTTCAAGGATTGCGGTGAACGTATCGCCAGGTTTGGCGGTCTTGGTGGATATTTCTTTAGTCGTCCGGACGACGATCGGCGCGCCTGCTTCAAGGCGAAGGAGTGTGCGGGTCGGTTCCGCCGCTTTGGCTGCTTCCGCCGGAGCATCCGTCGCCGCGAGGGGCTTCGTCGCAGACTCCGTTGCGGCCGCCTGGCTAGGTTGTGAAGCGCCCTGTTCGGCTCGAGGCCGTCGAGCTGTCGGGGCCGCCCTACGCTGTTCGGCTAGGGCTCGCTCCCGTTCTGCCAGTTCGGCCCGCTGCTCGTCGAGTTTCTTTTCCAGTTCGGCTAATTCCTTCTGCTTATCCTCTACATCTTGCTCCAATTCATTTTGTTCATCGGAAGCTGCGGTCTCGGAACTGGCCGCTTGCTGGGCCTGCTCCCGGGAGCAAGCTCCCACTAGAACACAGAGTCCGAGGATCATTACCAGGAACAGATTCCTAAGCATGACTTCCCTCCTCTTTCTGCGAATATGGCCACCCGAAGCGGCGGCATTTTGACTTTTAGAATTCCAGTGCCCGACAAACCGTGCCAAGCCCGACACCGTCATTGATATCCCTCGTGAACATGCGCTCGACGCGCCGGGCAAAAATCTAGGTGCGGCGAGTACAAGATCTGAGTCAACTTAATCAGGTTTCTTATGACAGTTCAAGTAGCCGTATCTCAAGTGACGGCAGCCGATCCGCCGCCCCCTGTTATCCGCGACATCCGCGCGATCCGCTTTATCCGCGGGCATGAATACCCCGCGGATAGGACGGATCTCGCGGATGACGCTGATCCGGATTCTGCCCACTACGGCTTTATTGACTTGCCGATCACCGCGTGAAAAGATTCTTTGAGAGTCCTTCCATTGAGTTACCCAGACCCGCCCGGACTTAAGTCGTTAACTCGTTTCTACTTCCCTTCTCCAAGACGTCCGGAGCACTAGCAGCGAAGTAGACAAGAGTCGACTCCGGGGAGGACCTATGTCCTCTCGTATCATTTTCACCCCGGTAGAGGCACTTGCCACTATCAAGAATGGAGACTGAAAAATGAGCACTGTCACAACCAGAGACGGAGCGGAGATCTATTACAAGGATTGGGGCGCCGGCCAACCCGTGGTCTTTAGCCATGGCTGGCCGTTGTCCTCTGAAGCGTGGGCGGGCCAAATGCTCTTCCTCGCACAGAACGGCTACAGAGCCATTGCCCACGACCGACGAGGTCACGGGCGCTCGAGCCAAACCTCATCTCACAATGACATGGATGGCTACGCTGATGATCTTGCCGCTGTGATCGAGCAACTCGATCTACAAAGCGCCGTACTCGTCGGACACTCGACCGGAGGAGGCGAAGTCACTCGTTATGTCGGACGGTACGGAACGACGCGAGTGGAAAAGCTGGTTCTCATCGCTGCCGTCCCACCGTTATTACTCAAGACCGACGCCAATCCAGAGGGACTCCCGATGGAAGTGTTCGATGGCTTGCGCGCCAGCCTCGTCAGGGATCCTTCGCAGTTCTACAAGGACCTGGCGGTAATGTTTTACGGAGCAAATCGCGCCGGAGCCCGGGTATCGCAGGGCATTCTCGACCAGTTCTGGCTATGGAGCATGCAGGCCGGCTTGATGAGTGTCTATGAGTCTATCAAGGCATTCTCCGAGACCGATTTCACGGAGGATCTCAAGAAGTTCGACGTGCCGACCTTAGTACTCCATGGCGAGGACGATCAGATCGTTCCCGTCAAAGAATCATCGAAGAAGACAGCCACGCTCATCCCGGACGCAACGGAAATCTATTATCCCGGCGCACCTCACGGCATCACAGCCACTCACATGGATCAAGTCAATGCCGACTTGTTGGAGTTTCTCGAAAATGGGCGCAAGACTTCGGATACGAGCGTCAGGTCTGAGACAGCCGCCATGAAATAGCGCGGCCCAGGCGAGGAGCGAAAAGCCAGAAGCGAAAAGCAAGAAGCCAAGAGCCAGAAGCGAAAAGCAAGAAGCCAGGAGCCAGAAGCCAGAATGGGTTGGGTGGAGGCGGGGAGTTTTCAGAAGCGAGGAGCAAGAAGCAAGGAGTAGAAGGAAGAAGGAAGAAGCAAGAAGCCGGAAGGGGAAAGCAGAAGGTGCACCATGAGTACGAAGGTTGTTGTAATTGGTGGAACCGGGCTGATCGGTTCAAAGGTTGTCGAAAAGCTCAGGGCACGCGGTCATGAAGCTGTCGCGGCCGCGCCTAATACCGGAGTTAACACACTTACCGGGGAGGGATTAGCTGACGTTCTCGAGAACGCTTCGGTCGTCGTCGACGTTTCGAATTCGCCCTCGTTTGAGGAGAAGGCGGTGATGGAGTTTTTCCGAACGTCGACCGAAAATCTGCTCGCTCACGAAGCCAGGGCGGGCGTGCGGCACCACGTCGCCCTATCAGTGGTGGGGACCGACCGTCTGCAAGAAGGCGCCTACATCCGCGCAAAAGGGGTGCAGGAGAGACTCATCAAGGAGTCCGGGATCCCGTACTCGATCGTGCACGCTACGCAGTTCTTCGAATTTGCGAAGAGGATCGCTGACGACGCCACCGAGGGAAACCAAGTTCACCTGCCTCCCGTTCTTATCCAGCCCATTGCGGCCGAGGATGTTGCCACGGCGGTCGCCAAGACTGCGGTTGGTATGCCACTTAACAGCACGGAGGAAGTGGCGGGGCCGGAACGATTCCGTTTCGATGAATTTATCCGCCAGGTTCTCCAGACGGACAATGATCCCCGCGAGGTAGTTGTCGACTCGAATGCGCGATATTTCGGGGCTAAAGTGAGCGAACTGACCCTGGTTGCGTCTGACGAGGCGCGCCTCGGTGAGATTCGCTTCCGGGATTGGCTCAGCCCGGTGACCGCCGGTCCTCCAGACCATTGACAGTTAGTGTCAGGGCACGGCCGGTCCCAGGCCGGATTGAATTCAGCGAATGGCTCATCGCTGCGTTTCGCTGTTGGCGGCTTCAGCACAGTTCACGGGGCTGGCTGGTATTCGTGAGCGCCGAGATCCACGCTACCAGCGGCTGGCAGCGGGTTTCCATAATAGTCGCGCACTCCGGGATCTACACCAAACAGACTCTTTACATCCAGGCCCCTGTCGATAGCGGGCGACCCAGGCAGCAACTGGTACTCGTACAAGGTCGTGAGCTTTTTCGGGTCCATTAACAGGCCGATACCACCCTGGCTTAGTAGCGGGTCTGCAACAATGCCGACAACCCGGTCCCGCACCTTCTCCTGGCCGGTAGCCGCTGCCCATTCGTTGATGTCGGTGTAGTGATCCACGTGAAAGCCGCGGCCGCCCAAACCGTAGTAAAGGTTGCCCACAAAGCGACCCACGCCCTGCAACGGCCGCGGCGCCTCGTGATACTCGATCTGCGGTCCCCCGGTAGCAAAGATGTTGTTGCAGAAGGTGATGACCGGCAGAGTGCCCCTGGTTACAGCCTCGTTGCCGCCAAAATCAACGGCTGCACCCTGGGAGTTGAAGATGGTGTTATTGTGTACGAGCGTGTCCACCATATTCTCCCCGCCGATCCAAACGCGGATCGCGGCCACCTGCCGCACCGTCCGGCCTTCGATTTTGTCAGTCTTCAAACCATCATCCTGGCTGATGTTGTAGCGCACGATGTTACCGGAGAACTTGTTTCTCCCGACCTGGCAGATCAGGTACCCGGGCCCGAAGTTGTTGTGCGAGTAATTGTACTGAATGATCGAGTTGGTTACCCCGCCGTCCAGGTCGAACCCTCCGCCATCGCCGGTGGTACTGCGATTATGGTGCGAAACGTTATACTGCATCACAACCCGGTCAGATTGCCAGGCCCAGATACCGACAGGACCATTTCCGCCTCTCCAACCCATGTCCCAGCCGTTGAATCTTGCTTCGCAATACTCGATCAGGGCGACGTCGGTGTAACCGACAAATATTCCACTGCCACTGTGCGTCTTGGTGAAAGACGGGTCGCCGGGATTGTTCTCCGCCAGGCAATAGCCGATATAAACGTCCCGCGACCTGGCGGGGCCCATGATGCCGATGCCTTCCTTGCCGTTGTCATGAGCGTGTACGCGAGTAATGCGCACGTCGGCAACACCGTTCATGTGAATGCCGTTTCGGCGAAACCCCCAAACCTCGACCTCGTCCACCTCAAGACCCTCGGCCGACTGGGCCCATAGACCTGATTCCGTGCTGTCACTTTTGCGGCCGCTGCCCTTGAGACGCAAATTTCGGATCACCACGTGGTTGCAGCCGTCGATCGAAATCGCTCGTCCGAAGCCGCCGTCGATCACCGCCCGGCCGCTCCCGTACGAGGTCACCGTCAACTTCTTGCCAGGCTCGCCACTGTCGGCAGCGTCGAGCACGAGCGTTCCCGTGAAGGTCTGCCCACCCTCAAAAAGGATGGAATCGCCGGGCTGGAAGTCTATGCTGTTGATCTTCTCAATGCTCCGGAAAGGGTTGTCCTTCGTGCCAGGATTGGCGTCGTCGCCTCGCGGGCTGACATAGTAGTCCTTTGCGGCGCCGTTGGCACCCAAAACGGAAAAGATCAGGGCTTTGAGAACCAGGTGTGAGCGGTTCATGTTGGCTTTCATTCCTTCTGATTAGTTAAGAGCCAATTGCAAAAACACAACGAGTCCAGTTTTCACTCTATATTTTGACCCCCGAAGCGGGCATAAGCGCGCCCAAATAATAAGAAATCGCATTTTGTCCCGATAGGGACAGAGCTTCCCTGAAGGGGAAGAGCAAATTGCCGAGGTTGTGCCCCTTGCTGTTCCCTTTCAGGGAACCGATCGAAACCAAAAAATCGGTGACCCAGGGTACCTGAAAAACGGTACCCTGGGCTATCTTGCTTTGTCCCTATCGGGACAGAAAACCACGCCATATTTGGGCGCTCATCCCCCGAAGGGGGCGCGTAGCAACGACTTCGGCGTTGGAATCCGGAATCAGGGAGATTCTTGGAATTGGCTCGTTAATGCCCGTGTTTCCCCCGTCGTTCGCTCCCCAAAGAACGACCTGACTTTAAAAAGCAGTCGCGATCGAAGACGATATCATAGCGGCTGAGTCTCAGTTCGTCGATTCTGATGCTGTTTTAGGGAAGATTGCGGCTTGCGAACTGACCGCTATTTAAACTGGAGTTTGGACCGCGCGAAAAGCGCACGCAGCCGCTCGAAGCATAAGAAGCATCAGTGGTAAGCTGGATTTCGTTGCGAGGATCACAGCCCATGAAGATTTTCTTGAGCATCTCAGTTGCCGCGCTGGTTGTGCTTGCCGGATCGTTACCTTGCGCGTCTGCCGACAAATCCGATCCGCTTTGGTTCGTCTTTCTCACGAAAGGAAGCGTCCCCAGGCCGGAGAACCAAGATGAGTTGATGAAGATGCAGGAGGCGCATCTCAAGAATTTCGAGAGAAGGTTTGCCGAAGGCAAGTTGCTGTCTGCCGGGCCGCTGAACGACCCCACCCGTTTTCTTCGCGGGATCGTAGTCCTGCAGGTTCCAGACAGGACAGAGGTTCGCCGTTGTTTTGATGGTGATCCTTACGTGGAAAACGGGATTATGGATTTGGACGCGTTCATTTGGGGCGCGGATCCGGCCATGATCAACACTCATCTTCCCGATCCCAAGTCGATAGAAGAAAACCGCCTTCTGATGATCAACCAGGTCGACTCGTCGGAGTTGGATTCGGCCAAGCTCGCTGCGCACCGCGAATATGCCCTGAAGAGCTATCCGTCGCGTCTTCAGGGAGAAGCCAAGGAAGGTCCTTTCCGTCGAATTATCCTCTTTCAGGGCACCGACGAGACCAGCATCAGGGCCGCTATGGCGAACGACCCGCTGTCTCAAGCCAAAGGAGTCGAGTTCAAGCTGATACCTCTCTGGCTGGCCAAGGGAGTGCTGGAGAAAAGGTGAGGGACTTTCGCTAGCCGTTCCGTTCGTAGCCGCTTTAGGCGTCCTTTAGGTGGGCCTTAAAGCGGTCAGTCATCAACAGTGGACCGCTGGGCAACTGCCCGGCTAAAGCCGGGACTACGAACTTGTGATCCCGGCTGCTTTCCCGTTCGTAGTCTCACCGTACATGGGTTCTTAAGGCGGGGTTACAAGCCCAGATCGCCCGGCGATGGAGTGCCACGTCCTTTGTTGTGGCCGGGCTCTCCAGGGTCCGGCGTGGCAGGAGGATGCTGGCACCATTGATCCTGCCTCGGACCGGTGTCGGACTCTGGAGAGTCCGACCACAATGAGTCTGGCGCTGACATGATCGATAGGTCTGCAACGCGCTAGAGCGCCGGCCTCATCGTCACTGGCCCGACCAGTCCTGTCGGGATCGGCGGGAACCAGAAAGCCCATCGCTTGGCGACCGGGTTCTCATGTTGCAGAGACTTGCAATAGTTGCCCAGCGTTGTAGTCACGATGATTTCCAGACTATTGCGTCCTTTTTGCAGCGCTCCGGCGGTCGAATAGACGTGACGGCCCCACCAGCGAACTCCCAGCGGCTTTCCGTTCAGACGGACTTCGGATATATCAAAGACCTCTCCGAGATCGAGCATCATCTGCTCTGCAGACGGATGATCAAACTCTGTCCGATAAACGATTTGACCGCCAAACGTCACGAGCGCCGGATCCTGGGCACGGCTGATGTCAAACAACTCCGAAAACGCACGCGAAAAGGACTTCGCGGGAACCACATGTTTAAAGGCAACGTGCCACCCCCCCACCGGTTTGATGGGCTCTGCAGTCCTGGTGATTTGGCGGGACCTGGTTCGAACCAGCCGTCGCCCTGCCCCGGACTCTTCTGATTCAAAGACCAGCAAGAGCGACTCAGCCGGGTCCAGATGAATTTCCAACGATCCATCCGACCCAAAGTCGGTAAACGGACGCCTCTCGCCTGTTTCAGAATCCCACACCCAGGCGACCTTGTCCGTCCAGGGCGGCGTCACAAAAAGATCCACTGATTTGCTCCGGTTGCTGTTCGAAAAAAGCAGGATTTCACGTTTTTCACTGCGATGGTGCAAGTGAAGAACGTCCGCGGACGGGTTAGCTATTTTGATTCCGGGCCGCACGCCGATTTTCTCTACCAAAGCTCGGGCCCATTCCAGCAGTCCTCGGCGGTCGGCCTCGGCCAAACCCAATCTCACGAAAGCCCTCTTAAGATCCGTTGCAGGTTCGGGTGCCGTCGCGAGCGTTACGTTTTGAGAGCATTCCGACAGGATCTGGTCGATCGCTCTTTTCACCCGAAGGTCGTTTTCGGTCGCATCCTGCAATCCCGGACTTCTGGACGGCGGCCGGCCGAC
>DAOTAI010000614.1:0-2315 GCA_035593865.1 Acidobacteriota bacterium | reverse complement strand
CGTCACGGTGGCACCAAGCCGTTTAGCCGTCGCAATGGCCTGCAGCCCGGCCACACCCGCGCCGATGACAAAGACCTTGGCTGGAAAAACCGTTCCAGCGGCAGTCATTAACATCGGGAAATACTTGGGTAGCTCCGAGGCGGCCAGGAGCACACCCTTGTAGCCGGTGATATTTGCCATGGAAGAGAGCGTATCCATGGTCTGAGCGCGGGTGATGCGCGGAATCGCATCGGTGGCAAAGGCAGTCACGTTCCTCGCCGCCAACTTGCGAACTATTGGAAGATGACGCGTCGGCATCAAGGTGGTAAGAAGCATTGCACCCGGTCGCATCAATTCCACTTCCGCTTCCAAAGGCGGCTGAACTTTCAGAATGAAATCAGTTTCACGATAAAGCGCAGCCGCGTCTGCGGCCACGCGTGCACCTGCCTCGACATAGGCAGCGTCCTGCAGAAATGCGTTCGCGCCGGCGCCTTGCTGCAAAAGAATGTCAATTCCCGCCGCTGAGAGTTTTTTGCACGACTCCGGAACCAGGGCGACTCGATTTTCTCCAGGCCAGATCTCTTTTGGAACTCCAATTATCATAAACTTAGTCTTTACACCTAGATAATTACTGCCTTGAAGAATAGCCGGGGGAGAAAAGGAAAGTCAAATCCGCCTTGCGCGCCTCCCGGGGGTTTCGTTCCCGCGGAAAGCGCGGAAGACACGGATAACGCGCGAATTAGGCCCTCCGATCAATTCGTTCGTGAAAACCGGTGCCAACTCTTTTACAATCGCCGTCATGAGATTCATCCGGCGCGATTTTCTAAAACTTTCGGGAGCTTTCCCGGGCGTCTACCTAACGCCCGCATCGGTGGCTGCACTCAAGGCAAGGGCCGAAAAAAGAGAGTTCAACACTCGCTATCGGGGACTGCATCTCAACCGCATTGCCTTCCCGATAGGCGGCATCGGGGCAGGGATGCTCTGCCTGGAGGGCACAGGAGCCTTTTCACATTTCAGCATCCGCAACAAACCCGAGATATTCAACGAGCCGTGCACTTTCGCCGCCATTTCCATTAAAGGACTGAAAAACGGCGTCAAGGTGCTCGAAGGACTGGTGCCTGAATGGAAGGTCTTCGGGATGCCCGGCGCTGGCAACGGGGCGAGTGGGACCAGCTACGGCTTTCCACGCTTCCAGGAGGCCGAGTTTGAAGCCCGTTTCCCTTTTGCCCGCGTGTCCCTAAGCGACCCAGATATCCCCCTTCAAATCGAGCTCAACGGCTGGAGTCCCTTCATCCCCGGCGACGCCGACAACTCCAGTCTGCCGGTAGGTGGCTTCGAGTATACGTTTGTCAATAACGCCGGCCGGGAGCTTTCCCTCCTCTTCTCATACAACGCCAAGAACTTTATGGCGTTAGGAAGAAGAGGCGGCGATTCCATCCGGGCAATTCAAAGGGGCTTTATCCTTGCGCAATCAGGCTCTAAGGAGAGGCCGCATGAACAAGGAGAATTCGCGGCTTTCGTCGATGATCCGGAAGCCGTCGTGGACCATTGCTGGTTCCGCGGTGGATGGTGGGACTCATTGACGATGGCATGGAATTCTATCCTGAATCATCAGGCGATAGCGCGACCGCCAGTCCCCGAGAAGGCGCCAGGAGCATCACTGTTTGTGCCTTTCAGGTTGAGACCCGGGGAGCGGAAAACGGTCCGGTTGATGTTCGCGTGGTATGTCCCTCAGACCGATTTGCGTTACGGCGACGATCCCGAGGGCACACCCGAAGCCAAAGGATGCGAGGGCCAGGAGCGCTGCTGTCCCACCAGGAAGTATCATGTCCCCTGGTATGCCGGCCGCTTCGGATCAATAGAGGAGGTGGCTGAGTACTGGCGATCGAATTACGATGAACTCAAGTCAAAGAGCACGATCTTTCGAGATACCTTCTACGACACCACCTTGCCGCCGGAAGTAGTGGAAGCGATCTCGGCCAATCTGACGATTCTCAAGTCGCCTACCGTGCAGCGCCAATGTGACGGGCGCCTGTGGTGCTTCGAGGGTTGCAGCGATAACCAGGGGTGCTGTCACGGTTCGTGCACACACGTCTGGAATTACGCGCAGGCTATCGCTCACCTGTTTCCCGACCTTGAACGCGGTCTGCGTGAAACCGAGTTCGGTGAGAGCCAGGATGAACAAGGTCACCAGACTTTTCGCACGGCACTCCCGATTCGTCCTACGACACATGACTTCCATGCGGCCGCCGATGGGCAGCTGGGTGGGATCATGAAGGTCTACAGGGATTGGAGGATCTCCGGCGACACCGAGTGGCTGAGACGTCTTTGGCCAC
>DAOTAI010000084.1:0-14426 GCA_035593865.1 Acidobacteriota bacterium | reverse complement strand
CGCTCGGGGTCCAGGCCGGGATCGGCAACCTCGGCATGAGCCTTGTCCAGTTGTTCGCCCCCTGGGTCATCGGCATTGCCCTGCCTTTCGCCGCCTTCATCCCGCCGGTGGTCACCGCGGACGGTCGAGCGCTGGCGCTTCCCAACGTCCCGCTGGTGCTCGTGCCGTGGGCGATCGTCGCCGTCATCCTCGCCTTCGCGTTCCTCAAGGATGTGCCGGTCAAGGCGAACCTGCGCCAGCAGATCGACATCTTCGGCAACAAGAACACCTGGTTCCTCACGGCGATCTACCTGATGACCTTCGGCGCCTTCGCGGGCTTCTCGGCGCATCTCCCGCTCCTCATCGACAACACCTTTGGCAAGACCTCGGAGTTCGCCGGCGCGGCGGGCCTGCCGGATGGCATGGCGTACGGGTTCTTGGGCCCGCTGATCGCGTCGCTCGTGCGCGTGGCGTGGGGACCGCTGTGCGATCGATTCGGTGGGGGCGTCTGGACTTTTGTCTCCGGCGTGGGCATGACCATCTCTCTCGGGATCGCGGCCATGTTCCTCACCCCCGACTCCCCTGGCGAGTTTGACGGATTCATGTGAGCGATGGCTGCGATGTTCTTCTTCGCGGGTATCGGCAACGCCGGGACCTTCAAGCAGATGCCCATGATCATGCCGCCGCGGCAGGCGGGCGGCGTGATCGGTTTCACTGCCGGGGTGGCCGCGTTCGGCCCGTTCATCGTGGGCGCGGCGCTTTCCGCCATGCCGGCCGCGAGCTTTTTCTGGGGCTGCTGCGTGTACTTTTTGGCCTGCACGATTTTCGTCTGGCTCATGTACGCCAGGCCGAGGGCGCCGTTTCCCGGCTGACTCGAGGAGGGTTGAAGGGATGTCGAAGACAACAAAGGAGCCTTTGGTGAGCGGGTCCGTTCCCTCGGACGACACGCTGGGGTTGCTGCAGCTTGGTACGTACCTGCGTCGCGGGAAGACCTCCGCGTCGATGCGCCAGATCTTCCTCGACGACGGTCGAGAGGGTGAGGCCTTCTACCGCGATCGCTGGAGCCACGACAAGGTCGTACGTTCCACGCACGGGGTCAACTGCACCGGCTCCTGCTCATGGAAGGTGTACGTCAAGGACGGCATCATCACCTGGGAGGAGCAGCAGACCGACTACCCGTCGACCGGGCCGGACATGCCGGCGTACGAGCCGCGCGGCTGCCCCCGTGGCGCGGCCTTCTCCTGGTATACCTACTCACCGACGCGCGTGCGCTATCCCTACATCCGGAGCGTCCTGCTCGAGCTGTGGCGCGAGGCGCTCGACGCACACCCGGATCCGGTAGAAGCCTGGGCGTCTATCGTGGAGGATCCCGAGCGCGCGCGCCGCTACAAGTCGCAGCGCGGCAAGGGTGGCCTCGTGCGAGCGAGTTGGGACGAGGTGGAGCGACTCGTCGCCGCGGCTCACGTCTACACCATCAAGGCCTACGGACCGGATCGCTGCGCGGGCTTCACCGTCATCCCCGCGATGTCGACGGTCTCCTACGGCGCGGGGACGCGGTTCTACTCGCTGCTCGGCGGCACCATCCTGTCCTTCTACGACTGGTACGCCGATCTTCCCATGGCGTCGCCGCAAGTCTTCGGCGACCAGACCGACGTCCCCGAATCCGGCGACTGGTTCAACGCCGGGTACCTCATGCTCTGGGGCTCCAACGTGCCCGTCACGCGCACACCCGACGCCCACTTCATGACCGAGGTCCGGTACAAAGGCACGAAGGTCGTGGTCATCTCGCCTGACTACGCCGACTCCACGAAATTCGCCGACGAATGGCTCCCGGTCCACCCGGGGACCGACGGCGCGCTCGGCATGGCGATGGGACACGTGATCCTCAAGAGCTTCCATGTCGCGCGCCGCGAGCCGTTTTTCCTCGAATACATGAAGAAGTACACCGACGCGCCCTTCCTCGTTTCGCTCGAGGAAAGCGAAGGCGCACACCTGCCGGGCAAGTTCGTCACAGCTGACGACCTCGCGGACGACCCGGCCACCGCCGCGCTCGCCAGCCAGGCCAATGCGGCGTTCAAGCCCGTCTTCCTCGATACGCAAGGAACGGTCACGGTCCCGAACGGTTCCCTCGGTCACCGCTGGGGCGAAGCCGACGAGGGCCGCTGGAACCTGAGCCTCGGCGACACCGACCCGCTGCTCTCTCTCCTCGATGCGCCCGCGCCCGATGACGAGAAGGTTGAGGTCCTCCTGCCGCGCTTCGATGATGCTCCGGAGCCGGGTAACGAGGGCACCGCGCATATTGGTGCCGGCCGCGTGCTGCGCCGCGGGGTGCCCGCGAGACGAGTCGCCGGCAGGCTGGTCACGACCGTGTACGATCTGTTGCTCGCACAGTACGGCGTCGAACGGACGGGTCTGCCCGGGTCGTGGCCCGAGGGCGAGGACGACGCCTCGTTGGCCTGCACGCCCGCGTGGGCCGAGGCGATCACCGGCGTGCCGCAGGCCGTGATCCGGCGCGTCGCCCTCGAGTTCGCTCAGAACGCCATCGACACGAAGGGTCGCTCCATGATCGTCATGGGCGCCGGCATCAACCACTACTTCCATGCCGATACGATTTACCGATCCATCCTGGCGCTCGTCGCGCATGCAAAGGGGCTGCTGGAGGATGCGGGCTACTTCGTGAGCCTCGGCGTGCACAACATGGCTGAGTTCGGGGTCCCCCAGGAGCGGTTCAGGATTTTGATGCTTGCAATGCGTCGGCCCTTCCGTCCTCCGTTGGGCTTCCTCGACCGTGCCGACTTCCGCACCGTCCGGGAGGCCATCGGAGCGCTGCCGCCCGTGGCCGCCGGCGAGAGGCATCCAGACGACCCGATGCACTTCACTGCGGGACACAAGGAATCGACGATCGCAACGATTCGAGCTGTCCCGAAAAATGGCGGAAGCCGCCCTGACCATGTCGGCCCCGACTGTCTTCGCCGTGCGAAGGCGCGCAACGGCAGAGCGGTCTACGAGGACGTCTACGGTCGACTGTTCTGGGACAGACCAGCGATCACCGTCACCGCTTACGTGCGCAATCCGGCCAGCGGAAGGTACGTGCATCCTGATCAGGACCGCGGCCTCTCTGTGCGTGAGGCAGCTCTGCTCCAGAGCTTCCCCCGCAACTACGATTTCGCCGGCTCGCTCGACGAGCGTTTTCGGCAGATCGGAAACGCGGTGCCGCCCGCATTTGCCGCTTTCCTGGCCGCGCACATCCTCGATCAGCTCAAGGCTAAAGTCCCTGCGTCGGAGTTCCAGCGAGGCATTACTACATCGGTCGGCCCCTCCTTTTCGAGGTTGATTCCCGCGCTCAAGGCCGGACATCGCAAGACCGTCGTCGAGAGCTGAGGGGGACAAGCCGGTGAACGCGCGTCGCACTACAACTCCGACTACAGCTCCGGTCGCCGTAGATCTCTTTTGCGGCGCCGGTGGATTCACCACCGGACTGCTGCGCGCAGGCTTCAACGTCGTGTGCGCGGTCGACTCGTGGAACAAGGCCGTAGAGTCGTATCGCCTCAACTTCGAACATCCATGTCTCGACACAGATATCGCCGAGCTCACCGGCAAGGAGATTCGATCCGCCGCGGGGATCGGCAAGCGCGACGTCGACCTCGTCGTAGGCGGCCCTCCCTGCCAGGGCTTCTCGATCCAACGCATCGGGCCGGACAGCGACAGCCGCAACAATCTGATTCTCCAGTACGCACGACTGCTGGAGGAACTCTCGCCTCGCATGTTCGTGATGGAGAACGTTCTCGGGCTCCTGGGCAAGCGCGGGCGCCCGCTGATCGATGCATTCCTCGCGCACATGACCGACGCCGGATACGAAGCCGAGGCTCACGTCGTGAACGCCGCGGAGTACGGGGTGCCGCAGGTCCGCAAGCGTGTGATCGTCGTGGGCTGGAGGAAGAAGGAGGTCGCACCCTTCGTGCTCCCGGCACCGACCCATGCCCCTGCGAAGATGCGAACGGTCCAGGACGCCATCGGCGACTTGCCGGCGCCTTCCGAAGTGGGTCGGTTCGGACCGGACCCGCTGCACAAGAAGACAAGGCTGTCCCCGCTCAATCAGGAGCGCCTCAGGCACATCCCCCCGGGAGGCGGGATGGAGCACCTTCCGGTCGAGCTGCGAGTAGACTGTCACAAGGGAGGGGCAGACCGAATTGGGCATCGGTACGTCTACGGTCGCCTCGCCGCCGACAGGCCCGCCGCCACGATCACCGCCCGCTTCGACTCTTTCACGCGAGGTCGTTTCGCCCACCCCGCCGAGGACCGCAATATCACACTTCGCGAAGGTGCCCGCCTTCAGACATTCCCCGATGACTTCCGATTTGCCGGCAACCAGGAGGACATAGCCGCCCAGATCGGCAACGCTGTACCGCCGGCCTTGGCTGAGGTCATCGCCGGCGCTATCCGACGCCACTTGAACGGTGATGTCGTTGAATCCTTGCGTCGCGGCGGTTCGTCCCGTCCGCGAGCCCGGACGACGGCCCAAATCGCTCTGTTTGGCAGAGGGGAGCAGGCAGAATGAGCCGCAAGACGGTCGACTCCTGGAGCGGTTCGCTGCATCAGACTTTTCGTCTATTGCCCATCGACCAGCAGTCACGCAATCTGAAGCCGTTCCTGGAGGCTGACGGTCTTGCACCGGACCAACTGCTGTCACGTCTTCCTTACGACAGTGCGCGGTCCGGCGATCCCACGCGGACAACCCCGGACCCGAAGCGCTACCGTGACGGTAAACAGGTCTACCAGACGGCCGGCTTGCTCTACGAGGACGGTGGCAGGATCCACGTGACGGAGCTTGGCGCAGCGACACTCCGCTGGCTGGTCATCATCAACGCGAAAAACCGAGTCCTGTTGGTTCGCCACGCGGCCTATGCTCTGGCCGCATGCCAGCTGCGCAACCCGACTGGCGCTGGAGAGAAGTACGGCGACGAGGTCGAGGTCTTCCCGTTCGCGTTCATCTGGAGGGCGATGCTGTCTCTGGACGGACGGCTCAGTTCCGATGAGCTGAATCGGGAAATCTTCAAGGTCACCAATGAAGACGAACTGGCTACGACCATCGATGCGATACGCGGTGCCCGCGCGGCGAACGACATCACAATGCTCGGCGACGAGACCGTGTCAGGCAAGGCGAAGAACGATCGCATCATCCCCTGGATGTCGCTGGCGTCATTCGGCTGGACTCTGTTTCCAGACAAGCGGGGAGGCGAAGGCGGCGACTACTACGAGCTCGACGCCCACACCCTGGCTGTGGTGAGGGAGGCTGCAAAGGTGCGTCACAAGCACCGCGTCTTCTCCTCCGTGGCCGACTATGTCGAGCACGTCGTGCGCTGCGCGGCTTTGCCAAAGGACCTGCGATGACGACGAAGAACTACGGCGCTGAAACCGAGAAGATGATCTCTGGCGTAGTCGCAGCATGCGAGCGTTACGGCTCGCGGTCGATCGTCGCCCTGGCCGGCGTACCGGGCACTGGCAAGTCCTACATCGCATCGATAGCCGCGCAGCGGTTCGCCGGCGAGCCCCTGATGGTCAGGGAGATTCAGTTCCATCAGTCCTTCTCTTACGAGGAGTTCATCGAGGGACTGCGCATCGACGACTCCTCTGGGGTGAACGTCGTTCCCGGCGTATTCCTCGACTGGAACCAGCGAGCATGGGACGATCCGGAACACCGCTACGTGCTGCTCATTGAGGAGTTCACCCGCGCAAATCTCACCGCCGTACTAGGCGAGCTGATGACCTACCTCGAGCACAGGGATCGCCCCTTCATATCGGTCTACAGCCGCAAACCCGTCTACATCGCGAAGAACCTCACCATCCTGGCAACCTACAACCCCACCGACCGCACGGCTATCGAGCTCGACTCGGCGCTGATTCGCCGTCTTCGCATTATTCGCTTCCCGCCTTCGGTGGGGCAGCTTGAGGAGATGCTTGACGGCCGTCTGGATGCGAAGGTAACCGAGAAGCTGAAGGCCATCTTTGTCGAGTGCAGCAAGCAGTTCAAGACCGACTACGAGCACATGATGCCGTTCGGGCACGGCATCTTCGCCGACGCGCAGAACGAGACGCCAGACCTTCACCTGCTGTGGCAGGAGCGGATCGAACATTTCCTCCGTCGACCGCTCGTTGAACCGCATCCCTTCACGGACGCCATCGAGAAGCTCTACCCGTGGCGAGATCCGACGTTCAAGATGCCATGAGCGTAGACGTCGTTCGAGTTCCGGAACGAGGACGGGTGGACGTCACCCAGGTGGAATGGCGCAATCTCGCATCGGCGCCGGCGTTCTGGAGCCTTGTCGAGAAGGGCATCATTTCCGTCGAACACCCCAGCGCAAACAGGGTGCGCCTGGTCGGTACATGCTACGTGGGCCGCGCGATCATCGACGACGTTGTCGTCGAGGTGCATGAGAAGGTGGAGGGAGCGCTGGCCGCCCTGCTCGCGCACGCCACTCGTGCATCTTTCAGGGTCGAGAAGCTCGCTGCGCCGGCGTCGGAGCTGGGCCCGCTTATCGGGCTGTTGGCGGCGCAGTTCGTGGAGGCGCTCAGGCGTTACGTCTCCCGCGGACGGGAGTTTTTCTATCGACGGGAGAAGCGAGTCGGCTCGTTGGTCGGCGGCAAGGTTGATGTCACAGGGACAATCAGACTCCACGCCAGAGGCCTTCGCCATCTCGTTCAATTCGAGAAGAACACGGTCGCTCACAACACGCCCTTCAACCGGGTAGCGTTGGCAGCCTTGCGCGAGGTGGACCGCCTGTCCCGCCTGGTGCCCGTGGACCGGGACGCGGTGGCGCATGCCCGCGCCCTGGCGATCCTTTTCTCGGACTGCAGAGACACGTCCGTTCTCTTCGGCGCTCGGAGTGAAATGGTGCGCCTCGCACAGGGTTTGGAAGCCGAGACCAAGGACAGCGCGCGCAGAGACCTGCTAGCGCTGTCCATGCTGCTCCTCGCACACGAGAGCTTCGAGCACACTGCTTCGACGGGGTCTGCATCTCCCCGCGCATGGTTCCTGAATCTGGAGACTCTCTTCGAGGCGGCAGTGCGCAACACGATGGACTTCGTGGTCGGTCCGGGTGCCCGCGTCTCGGCTGGGCGGGACGCCCCGATGCCAATCTTCCCGGCGACTCCGATCAAGGAGTACCGGGCCAACCCGGATCTGGTCGTTCGCACAGGTTCGACCGCGGCGGCCGTCGGCGACGTTAAGTACAAAGCGATCGACGAAGGCCCTGCCGCGAGCGACATTTACCAGCTCCTGGTGCATGCCACTGCATTCGGGTCAGCCGAGGCCTTCCTTGTCTATCCGAGCGACAGCTTTTCCTGCACGGACCTCGGGGTATCAACGGCCGGTCCGCGCGTGAGGGTGTTTGCCGTCGACGCCCGAGACCTCGCCGACCATATGGGGAGGGTGCTCGATGTACTTGGCGTTCCCAAGAGCGTTCCCGCTTCCACCGGGGCGGCTGCATGAACTCGAAGCCGCGGTCCAGGAAGCTGGCGCGGCGGTCAGGAAACTCGCCGCTCACCAAGTCGGAGCAGATGGCGCGCGTCCGAAGCACCAATACGGACGCCGAGATGATCCTGCGCCGTGCTCTGTGGCGAGACGGGCTGAGGTTCAGAGTCACCTGCCGCTCGCTGCCCGGTTCCCCGGATGTGGCGTTCACACGCTGGCGCCTCGCGATCTTCGTGGACGGCTGTTTTTGGCACGGGTGCCCTATTCACTACACCTCGCCGAAGGCCAACAGCAGCTTCTGGCAGAAGAAGAAGGCGCGCAACTGCGCCAGGGACGCACGCGTGGACTCCGAGCTGACGGCGCTGGGCTGGACCGTCCTGCGGGTGTGGGAGCACGAGGTCTACGACTCCAGCACCCTCGCATCGGTCGTGAAACGCATCCGGAAGACGCTGGCGGTCGCCGGACGCACGGAGACATCATCGGAACGAGGAAAGCCCTCCGTCTCGCGTTGAACGCGTAGAACCTGTCAACCAAGCCCTGCGAGCCCTCGCCCGTCGAGGCCCTCGCTGTCAACCAAGGCCCCGTGCTCTCTCCCCGCTCTCCGCTTCGGAGAGCACAATCGGCCCTGAGACGGGGTGCCCGAGGCGCTATTCGTGATCTCCGCGAGCGCGGTGCCGAGAGCAGGCGGCGAGGGGCGGGAGGCGGAAAGGCCCGCGAGAACTGGCCCTTCTACGACGAAGCCCCGGCGGTTGCCCGCCGGGGCTTCTGTAAACCATGAAGCCCACCCGAGTTGGTGGACGACTTTGTTTGGCTCCGGCAGAGGGACTCGAACCCCCGACCCAGCGGTTAACAGCCGCTTGCTCTACCGACTGAGCTATGCCGGAATGGTCAAACGAGCCGGGAGAGAGTATCTGCTATGTTGTGGGAGCTTGTCAATAGGGGATTTTGTGCTCATCTGCTTTTCTTTCCTAGGAAGTAATGCATTTTTGCCTAAAAAATACTTGACGAGTCCGGATTTGCGGTGATAAATAGGCTCTGCTATGGTGGCGAGACGTACCGCACAGATTGTCTTTGGGTTGGTGGCTGCAACGCTTATTGCGCTGTTGTTGGTGTCCGATCTGCGATCATCACAGATTAGCCTGTATGACGACCTTGAGCGCGAATATGATACGTTGAGTCAGATTAATGCCCAGATGGCGCGGGAAAATGATGAGTTGGTTCGTAAGGTCGCGATTTCAAAGGCCTCGGGGGATTTGTCGTCTGTCGAAAAGACAGTGCGTGAAGTGTTGGGCTACGTCCGTGAGGGCGAAATTCTAGTCATCCTTCCTGAATAAAATCCGCTCCCCTTAGTTATCCGTTCCCCTAGTTATTCGCGCCCCTTAGTATTTCTGCCAAGCCTAAAACCCATTCGTGAAGGTGCCCGTTAGTTGCTACCAATCCATTCATTTCCAAGATCGGCTGATTGAAGCTTAATGCTTGGCCCATCTGGTCCGTAACTATGCCGCCAGCCTCGGTAATTAATAGGGTGCCTGCGGCTAGGTCCCACTCTGAGCGGGGGTTAATCGTTAGGGTGGCATCAGCCAAGCCGCAGGCTATGTGGGCCATTTTATTGGCAATAGAGCCTTGTGCGTAATAATCGGCGATCCCATCTAAAGCCTTAAGACGGCCTGTTTCCGTTTCAAATCGCGACATTACCAAGCGGCACTCTTTGGGGTCGCTGCGGTTGGACACTCCGCTAGGCCGGCCATTGACCAAGACGCCCTGGCCTTTGATAGCGCTTACAGTTAACGGCAAAAAGGGATTGTGTACACAGCCCCAAACTAGGCCGGCTCCACGCCGCCACAAGGCAACGCTTACCGCCGCTTCAGGGTGCTTTTTCATCAAGCTCCTAGTGCCATCAATTGGGTCAACTATTAAAACCTGATCGGATTCCAAGCGAATTGGGTCGTCAGCAAGCTCTTCCGTCAGATAGGCCGGTTGGCGTCCCACCGGAAAGCAGGCCAAGAGCGTATGGTGCAAAAGTGCATCCGTTTCCCGGTCAAGATTGGTGTGAGGATTGTCTTCGCCAGGCAGCGTTCCTGGCAACACCTCAATCCTTGCGGCCTCGGTGACTATAAACCTACCCGCCAGCACAATCGCCGCTTCAAGATTAGCTGCAAGTTCCTTGGTCATTGGGGGCCATCATTAATTTGGGTGTGGGGATTTTCATCAAGCGTTAAAACCAATAAGCCGCCATCGACAATCTTGTCGTGCTCGATCCAAAGCTCATCCAACGCCTGGCCGTTAAAAGTGGCGGACCGAATGTATCGCAGCCCTTGCGAGGCGCCTTGGGCCTCTATCTTAAGGTCCCCACCAGGAAGATGTACCGTGACTTCGTCAAAAATCGGCGTCGTTATGTAGTACCCTGGAAAGCACGGCCAAGGATAAAGTCCAATCGCCGAAAAGACGTACCAAGCAGCCAAGGTGCCAGCATCATCGTTTCCGACCAGACCATCAAAAGTTGGCTTGTAGTTGGTGTCTAAAATGTGTCGAACCCATTTTTGTGTTAAATCCGGCCGTCCAGCTCTGATAAACAGGTACGGGGCGTGTAAATCAGGTTCATTACCGTGGAAATAGTAAGAACCAGGTAATTCAAAATTAAATGTTTCTGCGAACTTATCAAAGAAGAAGGTCAGCCTTTCCAAAAACGGCGCGTCACCACCAAAAAGTTCACGCAATCCAGACTCGTCGTGTGGTACAAACCATAACCATTGCCAAGCCGACCCCTCGGTATATTCACCGCCACTGAAATTAAACTCCTCGGGCTCAAAACGCTCAATCCACGAGCCATCAGCGTTTCTGCCCCTGAAAAAACCAGTTTCAGAGTCCCACACATTGACGTAATAGCCTGATCTCTCCATGTAACGGTCATAGTCTTCATTGTGCCCAAGTTCTTTGGCCAATTGCGCCATACAATAATCGTTGAATGCATATTCAAGCGTCTTGGATACTGATGTGTCGCGGACATCTGCAGGCACATAGCCGAGCTCCAGGTAAGCCGCGATGCCGTCTCGCCCCCCATAGGAGCCTGGCGGAAGTGGGCCGTCAGCCGTTTCTTGCAGGGCAGGGTAGAGCTTGTCCATGTCAAAGTCCCTAACGCCCTTTATCCACGTGTCTGCAGCCACGCTGGCGCTGTGCTGGCCAATCATGCTGCCTGTGTCCCCCGCGGCCATTGGCCACTTTGGCACATAGCCACCCATCTCAACCATCCAAACCATTGACCGCATCATATCTCGTTGCCGTTCAGGCCAAACTAGGGTTAGCAGCGGGTGCTGGGTCCTGAAAGTGTCCCAAAACGACATGTCAGTGTAGTAGGTCCCATCCGCTTGGCCGACTGTATTTTTGAAGCCTTGGAACTGGCCATCAACATCGCTCCATATGGTTGGCATCTGTAGCGTATGATAAACGGCCGTGTAAAAGTTTATCTTTTCTTCGGCTGTTCCCCCAACCGTTTCAAACAGCGCCATTTCCCTTTCCCATGCATCCTGGGTTTGCGCCTTTATGCCCTCAAAGTCCCAATCTGGCATTTCGTCAGCCATGTTACCTTTCGAACCCTCAATGGATACCGTTGATAGGCAGACTTTGAACTCCACCACGGGCGACGCAGAGGTATCGAATTCAAACCACGCTCCATAATTCGCTTTATGTTCGTCAGTTGAAACCTCGTTTGAGCCAGGGGCTAGCACTCTGTTTAGCCAAGTGCCGGAAGCGATTGGTTTTTGTAAAAATTGCATTGAAAAGTACAAGGGGAAACCGTCAAACCGGCCTGAAAACGCTCCATGCACCCAGTTCCAGCCTTCAACCTTGTCTTCATCAATAGTGACCGCTCCTCCGCGTGAGATTCCATCATCCAAGGTGGCGGCAGGGTCCAGAATTATCGTGTTGGTCGACCCTTCACCCAAAAATGTGTAGCGATGGTGTGCACATCGGGTCGTGGCAGTCATTTCAACTCGAACAGATGGATTGTCCAACGTTACAGCGTAGTAACCGGCAGTCGCAACCTCGTCATCATGCGAGAAGGTCGACTTTGCACCAAAGCGACTTGTCATATCGTCGTTCATGATATTGACTGGCATAACCCTGATGTTTCCGTAGTCTGGTACTCCAGTTCCGTGCAGATGGGTGTGGCTGAAGGCGTATATGTATTCGTCTTCGTATCTGTAACCGGCGCAGTGCTGAAATGCCGGGGCGCCATACCTGTCTCGGGTATCTGGACTTACCTTCACTAGCCCAAGTGGTGCGGTGGCCCCAGGCAGCGTGTTGCCAACATTCCCCAGAGCGCCTCCTGTGCCGATGAATGGGTCAACCCATCTTACGAGTGGCGGCTCGTCGTGCCCTGGCTGCACAGTGTCATCCACGTCAGCGTCAGGTTCTGCCGTATCCAATTCGTCCCCAGGCGTCACATCAGCATCGTCGTTCGAAGAATCTTCGATGACCTCAACATCTGAATCTGTTTGGATATCTGCTGCTGTTTCTGGTGAGGCATCTTCATTCATAACATCGCTAAGATCATCCTTGTGATCCGAGCTTCCGCAAGCCATCAGAGTCAAAACAATCGCGATTGCAGTGATTCGAAAATGCATTTGTCCCCCCTATTCGCCTGACTCGTCTGAAATCCACCGATAGACTGTGGCCCGCCCAACGTCCAATGCGCTGGCCGCTTGGCTGATGTTGTTATCAAACAGTTCCAATGCCCGTCTAAAATAAGCCAACTGCAAAGCCTTCATTGGAGCAACGGACGCCTTATCAGGAAAGGCTGATGCCAGTCGCTGCTGCAGCGAAGACCCAGCCATGAGTAAGGATTCAACACTTGGAATTCCTTGAGCTCTGTGTGCGCCCAGTGCGCCTATGAGCTCGGCTGGGCTGATTTCTTCCCCTCTGGCTATGATGACCACGTGTCGGACCAAGTTTTCAAGCTCTCGCACGTTTCCAGGAAACGGTTGGCTTTTCAACAGCTGCACGGCGACTGGGTCAAATCGCTTGATGTCTTTTCCTTCCTCTTCGCTGTAGCGGTGCAGGAAGTATTGCGCCAAAACTGGAATGTCAGCTGGGCGCTCACGCAAAGGCATCAGTTTGACAGGGAAAACAGCCAGTCGATAGTAAAGGTCCTCTCTGAAGTTGCCGTTTTGGACTTCCTGCCACAGGTCTCGGTTTGTGGCCGAAATGATTCTGATGTCAACGCTAATGGACTCTGTTCCGCCAACACGTTGAAACGTGTGGTCTTGAAGCTCCCTTAGCAGCTTAGCCTGTAGCGTTTTTGGCAGCTCCCCAACTTCATCAAGAAAAAGGGTGCCTTTATGTGCTGCCTCGAACTTTCCGGCCCTTCTTGAAACAGCTCCAGTGAAGGCCCCTTTTTCATAGCCGAACATCTCGCTTTCCAGCAAGGCTTCCGGGATTCCAGCGCAGTTGACCGCAACAAATGGCCCCAGATTTCGGTTGCCGCCCGCATGAATCCCTCGGGCGACTACTTCTTTTCCAGTGCCAGATTCTCCTTCGATCAGAACCGAGGCTAAGCTATTAAAAACCGAGCGCAGCGTCTCCAAAATCTGCTGCATTTTTGGAGTGACCGTAATAAATCCTGGAAATGGATTGGGGCCGCTTCTGCTGCTTTTTAGGTTTAAAAGCTCTTCCTCCATGGCAAGTTTGTTGAACGCATTTTTAACTGCCACCGAGAGACGGCTTCCAAGGTCTGGCCCTTTTTCGATAAAGTCAAATGCTCCGACCTTTGTGGCCTCGACCGCCATGTTCAAGGTCGCGTTGGCCGTAATAAAAATAACAGGCGCCAGTGGTTGACTGGCCCTTATCTGGTGGAAAATTTCCAGTCCGGTCGCATCAGGTAGCTGCACATCAAGCAAAATTACGCCCAAAAAACCGGCTTCCACCGTTTTAAGAGCCTCTTTACCAGTCATAGCTGTGGTTACATTGTAGCCATCTGAGACCAGCTGCTCGGTCAACATCTCGATTAAGTTAGGATAATCGTCGACGACAAGGATTTGACGCTTAGTCAATATCTGCCTCCTAAAGAAGACATTTGATTGTACAAGGCTGATCTGAGTTAAACAATGATTTCGGCTAAAATCACGAGAAGCGCATCCCCGGCCGGTTCCGAGGAACCGGCCGAGAACTAAAGGGGGGAAACAAGAGAAAAGAAAAATGGGGAGTCAAACTCATCACACGCAGGTACTTATTGCAGGATACGTGCCAACTTTGTAAGTGGTTGTAAATGTTGACAGTTAAGTCTCTGAGAGTCTTGAGCGTGTCTCAAAATGAAACATGTTTTTTCACGGATATTTTCGGTAGCCGTTATTTGTTTTAGTGAATCTTCGAAATGTTGCGTTGATCCTGGAGTTATAGGGTTTGTATTATTATTAAACACTATTTATTAGTGTGTTTCAAAATGAGATTTTGAACTGGTTTTGGCCTTTAATATGTGTGTTGATTTGAGAAATGACGAGAATAATTCCAGAATATAGCTTGGTTTTGCCGTCATGCTGGTCATGGCGAGACTACTTTGTTGTCCATATTTTGGAATCTGAATACTGAATTGCCAGAGGGTTTGTTAATGCTTAAATTATTTAATAAATATCTGGAATTACTATGTATGTGTGTGTTATTGGCAACTGCTGGTTGCAAATCTGAGGCCTCACCACCAGCCCCTACTGCCGTACAAGAGGTCGAACCCGCTCTTGATGAGAAAGGCGGCCCGGTGAACAAGGAAAACGCAGTGGATAGCTCTGGGTTGGCATCCGCCCCTGCCCCCGCTCCTGCCCCTGTCCCCGTCCCCGGCCCCACCCCCGCTCCTGTCCCTGTCCCTGCTCCCGCCTCCGGCCCTGTCCCCGGCCCCCCCCCCCCCCCCTCCCCCCCCCCCTCCCCCCCCCCCCGCCCCCTCCCCCCCCCCCCCCCCCCCCCCCCCCCCCCCCCCCCCCCCCCCCCCCCC
>DAOTAI010000613.1:0-2325 GCA_035593865.1 Acidobacteriota bacterium | reverse complement strand
AAAAGTAATGTGGAACCTCCTTGGCAATGCGCGCGACGCCATGCCGCAGGGTGGAGGAAGGATCGCTTTTTCACTCGACCAGGGACCGGGCTTTGTGGAAGTATCCATTCAGGACTCAGGCAGAGGGATCCCAGAAGATCTTCTGCAAAATGTTTTCCGTCCCTTTTTCACGACCAAAAACCGAGGAACGGGTTTGGGCCTCGCGATTTGTAAGAAAATCGTCGACGCCCACAGCGGTTCGATCCGTCTGGAAAGCGCCGAGGGAAAGGGAACCAAAGTAATACTGCGTTTTCCTTCGGCTGAGACCCGACGTACGATTTCCGAGGAACGAGAAAACTTCGGTATCTGAGACTCTCCCGTCGGCGCCTCCGCAAACCTTTCTTGTTTGTTGCCGGACCAGGCGCGGGCGGGCGCGCCAAACAAATCTCGCGTGTTTGCGGTAAGATCCAATTGGGTGAAATGGCGCAGATCGAATCGGCCTCCGAGGTGTAACCTGTTATACCTCAGCCGGCTTGTCGATCAGGAATCGGAATTGCTTACCCTCTTACTGCGCCGAAGCAAGTAAAGATGAACTCACCCGACAACTGTTGGAGAGAGGATCTCGCTCATGAGAACCGTTTTGGTAGTCGATGACGAAAAGCTGGTCCGCTGGTCGATTCGGCAGAAGCTGGAGGCAAGCGGTTACCAAGTGTTGGAAGCCGATACTTGCGCTTCCGCCATGGCCCAGTTCCAGGAAAACCTGCCGGATTTGGTGACACTTGACGTTCGTCTGCCGGACGGAAGCGGCTTGAAGCTTCTCATGGAGTTCAAGAAGCTCGCTCCGAATACGCCTATTCTCATGATCACCGCCTACGGAGCCGTGGAGGATGCAGTCAAGGCTTTGAAGATCGGCGCCTACGACTACCTGGAAAAGCCGGTCAATTTCGATCGTTTGCTGCATGCGCTGCAGAATGCACTCGAGGCAAGTTCCCTTCGGGAGGAGGTGGACCGTGCCAAGAAGGAAGAGAAGAAGACTTACTCACTCGACTCCATCATCGGCGTGTCATCCCACATAAAGGGGGCTAAGGAATTGATTCGGAAGGTCGCCGTGAGCGAGGCGAACACGATTCTCATCCAAGGCGAAAGCGGTACGGGGAAGGATTTGGTGGCCAAAGCCCTCCACTATGAAAGCCAGCGCAGCCACAATCCCTTCATGGTTCTCAACTGTGCGGCAATCCCCGAACAGCTGCTGGAAAGCGAGCTTTTCGGGCACGAGCGCGGGGCTTTCACTGACGCCAAGGCAATGAAAAAGGGGCTTTTCGAGCTAGCCGACGGCGGCTCACTCTTTTTCGACGAGATCAGCGAAATGGCTTTGAACCTTCAGGCTAAGCTTCTGCGGGTGTTGGAGGACCAGACCTTCCGGAGGATCGGCGGGATGAAGGCCATCCAGGTCGATGTTCGAGTGATCTGCGCCAGCAACCGTGATGTAGAGAAGATGGTGGCGGAGGGCAAATTTCGCGAGGACCTCTACTATCGGCTTTCCGTCATTCCGATCAATCTGGCTCCTCTACGGGAGCGGCGTGAAGACATTCCTGTCCTTGTTGACTACTTCGTGGATTACTTCAACCGGCGTTTCCGAAAGAACGTCATGGGGCTTACGAAGGAAGCGTCGGACGCCCTTTTGAGTTACAACTGGCCGGGGAACGTCCGGGAGTTGCGCAACGCTATCGAGCGGGCGATGATCTTACAAGACCGGGGATTGCTCGGTCTTGACTTGTTTCCCATCCGTATTGCGGAATTCCGTCCCAAGATTAAGACGGAGACCGTGGGTGGTATGCGTATCCCTGAGGAAGGTATCAACCTCTACGATGTGGAAAAGCAACTGATCGCCCAGGCTCTGATCAAATCCCAGTGGAACCAGAGTAAGGCCTCGCGCCTGCTCTCTGTCTCCCGCGATACCCTGCGCTATAAGATTAAGAAATACGGCATCAGAAAACCGCCCGAAGCCAAAAAGAAGCCGGCCGCCAATCCGCCGGAAGCCCACTCCCAGCCTACCGTTTAAGGCAGGCGCCGCGGCACGGATTCGGGAGCCGTTCTCCGACTCACGGCAAAGCGACTTCGGCTTCCTTCACCGCTCAGCGGCGCGATGCTATGGCACCTCGGCCCGCGTGTCGAAACAAGGCAGCTAAAAACGAGGTGGTCAGCCTTCCGCGGATTTATGGGACGGCGAGTGACAGAAAGACACGTGTCGCAAACGGCTCCCCAGATCGCGTAGATCTAAGCCGAGACTTCCCCGAACTGCCTGACCGGTGGAATCGACCGGATTCCAGCTCCCAGGCAGCCTCC
>DAOTAI010000612.1:0-2342 GCA_035593865.1 Acidobacteriota bacterium | reverse complement strand
ATCCGTCAAGAGCACCCTTCGTTAGGTATAAACGCGCGAGTTCCGAAATCTACGAAGCTTTTTTTAAGATTTTCTACAAAGGGACGCTGACTAAGGAATTCAAGGAGATTTTGAGGGGACGCTGGCTAAAGAGTTTGAAGGAGATTTTGAGGGGACGCTGGCTAAAGAGTTTGATGGACAAGATTCAGTGATTCAAAGGGTTAGGGGCATTTGATTGTGCCATCATACCCCGCGGAGGCCGCAGGTTCATTAAGCGTCAGGAAGCCTATCTGACGTGAGAGGCATTCATTGGACTCCCGGTAATGGTGCAGATACCGATCGAACGACTTCCTGCTATTCGTCAGGGTCAAGCGAATGCAGCAGCCGAATCGATTCCCGGACGACTATGTCGGCAGCTGAAGGGGCAAAGCGAGTGCTCTGCACCTCGTAGCCTCCCTCCACGAACAAGTGCCGCGGGACCAGATAACCGGCGGCACCGTTACAATGAGTGATCACAAAGGTGTGTCGGAATGGCGAACCGGCCTTGATGGCCAGTCCGATCTCAGTCAGCACCTCGCCTCCCAGCCCGATAAAGCCCACGTCTCCGATTCTTGCCGCGGTGATGACGAAAGGCAGTGTCTGCACCGGGAGCGTAGTTGAGTCAGAACCCCCTTTAGCGGGGAGTTGCAGAACCTTGATGGCAGCTCGTATCCGGTCAACTTTCTGGGGTTCGATCGTCGCCCTGTAAGCGTGAACGACCTCCTGTCCTAAAAGGCTTCCCAGCAAAACAGGTTCAGGCGTCCATCCCGGCTCAGTGTTAAAGCGCGGCAAAACCCGGTACCAGGGGTCGATGTTGCCGGAAGCGCCTGCAAAGGCAGCGGCAAATCCACCGGAATCTGAGATTCTCTCAACCACCTGCTCCGCAAGACCCAGGACATCCCCACTGATCAAATAGTTCTGCGGCCCGAGAGACGTCGCGTGGGTAGCGTAATCGAACAGTGTTGCCAACGCTCGTCCATCCGTCTTCAAAACCCTAACTACGAGAACCTGCTTGTCGGTCGGCCCATAGGCGTTGCGTCCCAGCACGATTGAACTCTCTCCCTCCGGGCTGATGCGCAACTCGCGTCGGTTCGCGCCAATCGGAGAGGTACCTTCTCCGACCGTTATGGAAGCCGGCTGAAGGCTCGCCAGTGCACTCTCTACCAACTCAGGCAGTTTCTGCCTGAGTTGTTGCGTATACCGCACGTTGTTCGGATGACCCGTCTCCGCGTCGAGGGTCAGGGCCGGTCCTGCATGGGTATGGATGGCGGAAAGAAACAACTCGGCCGGGCGCAACCCGGTCTTCGCCAGAATAGCTTCACGAAGCGGCTCTGCCGTTCGTGCATAGAAGCCGAGGAGATCCGTCGTGACGAAAGCCAAACGTGTTCCGTCTAGTTCGAAGACAATGGCCCGGGCCGACAAAGGGTCATGAACCCCCGTCGAAAGACCCTTACGAGCGGCATAACCCGCCATTTGAATGGGATCTTCCGGCGTAATATCTGCTTTTGCCACGCCGACCTTCAGAGACGGGAAATCGACACCCAGCAGCGGGACAACGCTAAGCACAACAGTCAGAACAAGGAGAATCAGCCACGGTTTTCTCATATCAGACTCCCGTAATCAAAGCGCGCAGTTCATTCGCGCGAAAAAGGCTCTCACCACTTGGTCGTCCTGCCATGGCGCAGCCAGCCACGCCACCGAATCTCTCTGTACCCCCCGACGTTTGTGAAGCCCTTGATGGATTCGGTCAAGTCAGCGCGGGTGTGTGGCCCCCGGCTGCAGTCTGGCTGTTCCATTCCGGTAATTATCGTCAAACAGACATCCCGCAAAAAGTCGCACCCGATCAGACCGCCGATTTCGACTCCGAGCGCATAACTCACCCGACTGAGATCGACAGCCACCAAGCTCGCGCAGCGCTCAAGCCCACCAAACTCGACAAACAACTCTTCGGTCTTCAAGGCTTCCTCCACTTGGCCCGAAAGGCCCTGAATTCGTCTGCGACTTGGCGTCAGGTTCGATACCCGCTCTCCAAGTTTACGGTCGATGAGGCTTCGGCCCGCACCGGTGTCCAGAACAAAATAGGCCTCTGATCTTCGGTTAATCCTTACTGGAATCAGCAACTTGCTTTCCACCAGCCGCAACTGCACAAAACCGGGACCTGGCTTTTCAAGCCTATCCCACGAATATTCCTCTGCTACGTCCTCGCTGTGTTTCCTGAATCGCAGAGCCGCGTCGGGAAAATCCAGAACTACCAGGTAGCTGCGAAGAACATCGGTTCCGATAATTCCTTGCCACATCTGCCCCACTGGCTTGTCGGTAATGAT
>DAOTAI010000611.1:279-2350 GCA_035593865.1 Acidobacteriota bacterium | reverse complement strand
CCCGAAAAGCGCGACCAGCAACAGCCAGAGCATAAGCGAGAAAATTATACCGGACGCGGCCTTGCGAACCAGCAGACACTCTGCTTCAATAACCCGCTACGTAGAGCATGTGGCGCGCATCCTGGAAACTGCTGACGTTGCTGATTGGAACTATAGGTATCACGTTCGCGGCGTTTATCCTGCCCGACCTCTTTCGTACCGTCCAGCTGGTCACTAATCTGCGAGAAGCCGCCCGGAATTGCGTCGATACCGCAGGAATCATCGAGACCGAAATACGTGTCGGCAACGGGCCTTCGGCCAAGACAGCCAGGGTTTACCAGATGGACACGCCCGGACCGAAAAGCGCCATTCTTTTCATCCCCGGCCTCACGCCCAACGGTATTCTGAACCCGCGCTTCGTCGCCGTGTCCCGCGCTATCGCCCGGTCCGGATACGTCGTCATCACGCCCCGGCTGACAGGTTTCGAACAGTTCAAACTGGAGCCGGCGGCGGTCGGCGAGATCGGGTTCTGGTATGGATACCTGCGCGAGCACTCCTGGTTTCAACTTCGGAAGGCTGGAATTGTCGGTGTATCGGTCGGGGGCACGTTAGCGCTGCTCGCCGCCGCCCGGCAACCGGAATGTCGCGACCTGGACTTTATCGTGTCGATAGGCGCGTATAAAGACCTTTGGCGCTGCCAGCAGCATTGGTTCTCCGCTACGCATGGCATCGACTCCCACGGATCTTACCCCGTCCAGTATTACGGGAAATGGATCCTGATGCTTTCGGCACTGGATGAGATGGAAAAGCCAGGAGATCACGCCAGGTTGGAGCAGGCGCTCAGGGATTTGGTAGTCGGTGCAAAAACCTCCGTGGACGCCTGCACTCTAAGTCCCGCAGAAAGCATCTGGTTCAACCTGGCGCTTGGTGAACCGGAGGAGAATGCCGCGCTCCTTGCCTGTATCACCGATCAGCTGCGAAAACGCTTCCAGGCACTCTCCCCTGGCGACCAGGAATTGAGCACGATCACATGTCCGGTCTTCCTGGTTCACGGTGCGTACGATGAATTGATTCCGGCCGACGAAACGCGTGAGCTCGAAAACCTGCTGACCTCCACCGATCCTATCACCCTCCTGACCCCTGTTATCAGCCACACTCATCCCCTGTTCGACCGGATGAGTTTCTGGAACAAGTGGATAGCTCTGGCACAAGGCAGTTTTTTCCTCTATCGTTTTGTAAAAGCGTCATAGAAGGGTAAGGAGGAATATTTGACCATATCGGATATTGCGGATTACTGCGCGCTGAAGGATTGCACGGTTGTGCTGGGCGACCCGGCCGTCGGTTTTATTGAAGTCGATAGCGGGGGCTACAAATATCGTCCGAACTACGCCCGTTACCTGTCGCTGAACGAACTGAGCGCCCTGCCCTCCCCGCAGAAGGTCGTTGCACAGGCTAGCTCGTTCAGAGTCCATCTCAGCCGAGGAACTCGGGTGATGTCCCGTGAGGAGTTCGAAGAAGAATTGCGAGATATTCGACAGAAAGTGGAAGTGTAATGGCGTACACCTACAATTCCCTTGGTGATTTCATTTCTTCCCTGAAAGCAGCCGGAGAGCTTGCCACGATAACAGTCGAGGTGGATCCGGTCCTGGAAATCTCGGAGATAACCGACCGCGTTTCGAAAAAGGGAGGCCCGGCTCTCTTGTTCACAAAGCCTCGCGGATCTTCGGTCCCACTCCTGATCAACGCCTTCGGCTCGTATCGCCGAACCGCCATGGCTCTCGGGGTGGAATCGGTCGAAGAGATCGCCCAAAGGATTGACGCGCTGCTTGAGCTCAGGCCGCCTTCAGGGCTGCTGAACAAGCTGAAGATGCTGCCGAAGCTGGGGGAGCTTGGGGCTCTGGCGCCCAAGACCGTCTCATCCGGACCGTGCCAGGAGGTCGTCGAGACGGAGTTCTCGCTTTTCGAGTTCCCGATTCTTCAATGCTGGCCCCAGGATGCAGGGCGCTTCATAACCCTGCCGCTGGTTTTCAGCAAACATCCGGTGACCGGGAAACGGAATTGCGGCGTGTATCGCATGCAGCTTTTTGACGAG
>DAOTAI010000611.1:0-269 GCA_035593865.1 Acidobacteriota bacterium | reverse complement strand
ACCACCGCCATGCACTGGCAGGTGCACAAGCACGGCGCCCACCATTTCCGCGAGGCGCTTGGGACAAAGGGCGGGAACCGCATGGAAGTGGCTGTTGCCATTGGCGCCGACCCGGCTATCACCTTTTCCGCCGTTGCGCCACTTCCTGACGATTTTGACGAGATGATGTTTGCAGGCTTCGTGCGCGGTCGTCCGGTCGAGATGGTGAAATGCAAGACCATCGACCTGGAAGTTCCGGCCCAGTCAGAAATCGTCCTGGAAGGGTACGT
>DAOTAI010000083.1:14275-14681 GCA_035593865.1 Acidobacteriota bacterium | reverse complement strand
TGTAAGTGCCCGCTGGAACAACGATTTGAAATTCCCCTGTAGTGTGGTCAATCTGTCCCATGAACACTTCGCCATCTTCATTCGTGGCGAACAATTCGTGCGCCGTGGCAATCCGTCCTGACAGGATTCCCGAGATGACGAAACCGGCCGCCAGCTGTGCGTCAACGGTTATGTCCGAACTCGCGTCGACCGCCTGTCTCTGGGACAACAGCGAAGCTCCCGAAGGGAGCGTACCGTTTGCTGTCCCTTCCACGACCGGCAAGGTCGTAAAGGTCAAAGGCGGAGAGTTCTGCCGAAGCGTCACTGCCGCGAGCGGACCGGACGAACTGACGGCGAGAGAGCCGAGCAAGCCCGACTGCCCCGAGAACAGCTCCGAGACGTATTTGGCCGTCTGCCCTTTGGCGGC
>DAOTAI010000083.1:0-14265 GCA_035593865.1 Acidobacteriota bacterium | reverse complement strand
AACTCGAAAGGAATGGCTTCGGCGAGGCGATTTCCGTCCTCATCCAGGAGCCGCACGCTTATAGTCGCGGGAGCATCTCCTGGATTGAAGAAGGCTACTCCGCTGTTGAATGTTCCGGTTACATCAATCGGTAAAGTGAAATCGGTGCGAGCAGGCGAGTCACCCACGCCGGCCTCCGTCAGAAACGACCCGTCCGCACTATAAAGCGTGAAGATCGCCGACACCCCAATAGGGCCAGTCGCGCTGATCTGGGCCGAGCCGATTGACAGGGGACCCGAACCGTCAGTCTGAAGAAAAGCCGAACCGCCAACCGCAAGTTCATGACTGAAAGCCCCGGTAATCTCTCCCTTGCCAGGAATGATCAGGGGAAACGCGGTGCCGTCGGGCCGCCTGACATTGAAATCTACGGTTGTGGCGGTCTCGGCCAGGTTGAAGATCACGAAGGTGGTTCGCATCTGGAGAATCCCCGGCGCGTCAGTGCCGCTCGCGACCTGCGGAAGATTGAAGGATGTTTGAGTCGAGCCCTTCGCGAAAACCGGAAGCGTCGTAAAAGAAAGCGGGGAGTCGTTTTGACGAAGCGTAATTGCGCCGAGCGGCTGGGTGCTAGTCACCTCCAAAGTTCCCTGGAAAGCGCCGATTTCTGGAAACAGCTCGTTCTCTCCCCTGACAAATCGGGCCCGGTGCTGTCGGGGACCGAGAGTCTCGTCCAGGGTGTCAACTTCCTGACCGTTGGTGTCGATCAGTCGATAGGTGATACTCGCCTCTGTTTCGCCGGGATTCACCAGCGCCAGCCCTGTGTTAAAACCTTCTGCGGCGTCGACAGGTATCACAAATTCGGTCAAGGCCTCGGCATTCCCAACACCCGCTTCGGTTTGGAAGTTGCCTTCAGGCTCGAAAAGAGAGAAGACGGCGGATACTCCTAGCGGACCGCTGCTCTCAACCAGAGCCGACCCTACTGACAGCGCTCCCGATCCATCGGTCTGCAGAACCATGCTCGCCCCGCTCTCCAGAGTGAACGGCCCGAACTGGTCAGTGGTTCCAAAGTCGGGAATTGTGGCCAGCAGCGGATTACCAGCGTCGTTCCTGAGCCTGATTGTGGCCTCGACCGCATCGCTGGTGGGGTTAAATAGAATGAAGGTCGTTCGGATACTCCCGTTCTCGAAGGTTCCGTTACCGACCTGCGGCAGCAGGAACTGCTGTTGAGCGTTCAGAAGCAGCCCGCAACCGCTGAGTACTACAAGACAGACAAGACTACGTTTCAAACTGGTCTTCACAACTCCCTCCTTCATAATCGGAGTTGACTTTTCGGGAAACAAGCGTGGTGAGATTCTGTTTAAATCCATGGTAGCGACAAACGACCAGCGAAGCAAATAGTGCGGACCGTAGATAAACTGCAGAGGTTTGGGATTTTACGATTGACGGCCGTTAATTGACGCGATCGTCAATTGACGATTCGCTGAAGACGTATGATTGTCACTTCCGGACGGCAGCGAAAGCGAACCGGGAAAAGAGAGGCGCCAATACCCGCGCTGGTGTACCCCTGGACCCGCCCATAGCGCCATCGCCCAGCGATGAGATCTCGCGGGCATGCCGCGTTACGCACCACGGGGCCGATCCAGGGGAGACAAATCTGCCCGGCATGTGTATGGCCGCAAAGGTACAGGGCAAAACCGGCCTCGGCCGCTTCCCGGAACATCTCCGGGCTGTGCACGAGCAGGATTTTGAATGCACCGTGCGGCACATTTCTCAAAGCGGCCGGCAGATCATCACAGCCATAGTAATGCGGATCGTCGAGGCCCACCAGCCAGATGCTCTCCGATCCTCGTCTGATTTCGAGCGAGTCGTTCAACAGCATTCGAACGCCCATCTGTTCCAGGATCGAAACTGACTCCAGAAAGTCATGATTGCCCAGAATTCCGACCAGCCCGTCGCGCGACCGCACACAGGGAAGCACCTTGCGCATCAACTCGAAGGCGGGTTCGCAAGACCCTTTGACGTCAAAGCGATAGTCTCCCGTCAGGACACATAGATCCACTTCCTGCCGGCTCACGATCGCGGCAAGTCGTTCGCTTAGCCCGGGCAGGCAGTCAATATGCAGATCGGAAAGATGCAGAATCGAGTAACCGTCAAAACTCGGCGGAAGATCCGGGAACGAGAAATCGATCCACCTCAATTCCAGGTCCAGCACATTTCGAGCCCCGCGCCGCGAGAGGCCTGTAAGGCGCAGGATCCAGTCAATAATTCCTTGAACATGATGGATGTTTTCAAGGTGAAAAGATCCCCTGCCTCGACGGTGCCAGAAATCGAGGTGGCCTCTTTCTATCGACAGCCGTTTGAGGCGCCGGTCAATCATTTCCGTGCGCCTAAGCAGGGACGTCATAGTGTTCGGTTGTTTGTTTGTTCATCCTCGTGCGCAAACCAGCACGAGCGCGCAAAATCCCATAAAACGCAAAAACGCGGCATTCGACCGCCGCGCTCGTTCGGTCTCCTCCCTGTTTACTCATCATATCTCAGAAGTCAGGAATCAGGGGGCGGCCCAGGTAGTCTTGCCTTCCTGGTCACGAATCTCCACCACAGGAGAGGGTGGAGCACCAGGCTCAGGACGGTTTACGAGAGTCAGGCGGGGCCGGTGGCCTTCGCCTTCGAGCGACAGACGCAGATCGGGGTCCTGCTGGGGTTGCGAAAGGGAGACGGTGGCGCCGGGACCGGACAGGTTCACGCCGGCGGGGTGAATCCAAGTGACCTTATCCGCACCGTCGCTTATAGTCAACGTCGAATTGGCAAAATACGGATGGTCGGTCAACTGGATGGAACTCTGAGAGATTCCGGAACGATTTCTTAGATCAATCGACGCCGTTCCTACCGTGTTTCCATCCGGTGACTTGCGCTCTTCCCACGACACCTGCACGCGAACCATACCGGATGAGTCGTAAAGTGCTAGCCCTACATGATCCAATGGGCTCGCCGCGGTCGACCACGGAGAATGAGTCGCCAGAATAGCTCGCGTCCGCCCCGTGGAATCAACCAGATGAAACCCCTCGGCTTTGATCACTCGCGGCTGGAAAACCAATGTTGCTGCGGCGCCGGCGGCAAATCCGGCCACAATGGCGATCGCCAGCAATGACGAATACTGTCTCGGACTCATTGATGCCTCTCCCTTGGATGACCCTGCAACCAATTGTGGCATAACCCCGGGCCGGCAAACAGGCGAAGAGGGAAAGGCAACAGTCAAGCATCTTGGTTTGAATCGTCGGGGTAGTCGCCCTCGAAAGGCGTTACGTAGTAGAGGATTGGCCGCGTTTTTTTACGGGCCTACCCTGGATTTGGGCCCCCTTCGGGGCATAAGTGCTCAAATAAGCCCAAGCGAGCACCGGGGGTCGAGCAGCGGGCACCGGGTCAACCGCTCGGACCGCCTTCGCCTCTCCCTCGACCGCAGACCGGGAGGGCACGCGGTTTCGATACAATTCGCACGCGAATTACTAAACCCAAGGGTTTCGATACACCGCTGAAAAGCGCGGCACTCAACCGCCATGCTCTCCCGGCCGCTCCTGGCTGCGGGCTTAACCGGTATTCGTACACACTTCATCTTGCTCGCTACCCCGTCCTGCTGGCGGGGAGGGCTTGAGTACTTATGCCCCGTCAGGGTCGAACTGCGAAGAAAGCTGGCGCTCCGACGCCAATCAAGGAACATGGAAAAAAACCGTTTGATTGGCAGTCAACCCAAGCTTGGACTCGCGCTCCTGGGTTCGAGATGGGTGCGGGGCTAGGCCTTGTGCACCCCGGGGACGAATTTCATACTCCACTGCCGGTCATGCGAGCGTTCGTTGTCCCATTCAGGCGTCGGCGGGAAGTATTCTTTCGCCGGATCCTTCAGGTCACGCTTGATGGCGTCTTCATTGAGCTCGATACCCAATCCCGGAGAATTGGGGACCGGCACGAAGCCGTCCTTTCCCATGAACGGCTTGGTCGGGCCGTCGACAACCGTTTCGTACCCTTCGTCATCGACCCCGTGATGCTCCATAACCAGGAAGTTGTCGGTGGCCGCGGCACAGTGAATGCTGGCGAACATGGTGACCGGTCCGCCGGCCATGTGCAGCGCCATGGCGATGCCGTGCTCCATAGCATAGTCCCCGATTTTCTTGGTTTCGAGCAGACCTCCCGAAGTAGCCAGGTCCGGGTGAATGATCGAAACCGCTTTCCGATCGATCAACTTTCTGAAGCCATCGAGCAAGAAAATATCTTCACCGGTCAGAATCGGGGTGGTGCAGGAATTCTTTAACTGGATGTACTGGTCCACATACATCCAGGGAACCATGTCCTCGTACCAGGCGAAATTGCATTTGTCCAGCCTCCGGGCAAGCTTGATGCCGTCCTCGATCCCGAAGTGCCCGTAGTGATCGGTGGCGATGGGGATTTCCCAGCCGATGGCTTCGCGAATCTTCACGCAGTACTCCTCGAAGATGTCAAGCCCTTTTTCGGTCAACCGAATCCCTTTGAAGGGATGCGGCCGGTAGGTCCACTCCCAGTTTCGATCTCCCCACTGCTGGAAAGGGCTCACTCCCTCGGTCTTAGGCCAGGTTATAGTGCCTTCTATACCTTGGAGCAGGGATATGGGAACATCCATCTTAAGGAAGCTGAATCCTTGCTCGATACGTCCCTTCAGACGGCGCGCCTGCTCGGCCGGATCCTTGGTAAAGGTCGTATCGGCATAGAGCCGGATTTTGTCGCGAAACTGTCCCCCCAGCATCTGCCAGCACGGAACACCCCAGGCCTTTCCAGCAATGTCCCAGCAGGCCATTTCAATGGAAACCACGCCGCCTGCCTGGCGTGCATGGCCGCCGAATTGCTTGATGCGGCGAAAGACTTTGTCGACATGGCAGGGGTTTAGCCCCATGACCCTGCTCTTGAGCATGAGGGCGTAAGTGGGACTGGCACCGTCCCTTACCTCGCCATAGCCGTGCAGGCCTTGATTGGTGTCCAACCGTACGACCCAATGGCCCCGTACCCGGCAGACACGCAGATCCGTGATTTTCAAGTCTGAGGGCTGAGAAGCCGTCCTCACATTCTGCGCGATTGCTTCATAGTCGTCCTGGGTCACCATCAGACCGAGCGCGCAAGCCGAACCAACAGCTTTTCCCAGAAACGACCGTCTTGACTGAAAGCGATCTTTTGCCACTGTCTTACCTCCCTCCTGAAGTACAGAAAGCATTCTACTCTGGACCGTTACCAAGGCAACCAGAGTTTTCTCCGAGTTCCGAGCGAGACAGGGCGTCGGCTATGGCTTTTGAGGTGTCTATCCTCGCAGTCCGCGACATCCGGGTGCTACGCCCGCGGATAGCACGGATCGCCCGGATTACGCGGATACACCCGCTGGTTCTTTCGCGGCTCTGGAGTTTCGTAGTACATTCTGTAAACCATGAGATGGCGGATTCTCTCTGTTTTTGTCTCACTTACGTTTTGGGTTACGCCTGCGGTTCAGGCTCAATCAGTTACCTATTACGTTGACGCAGCCGACGGCTCGGATTCTCACGACGGGCGGTCTCCCCGGACACCCTGGAAGTCCCTCGAAAAGGTAAACAGCGTCGTTTTCCAGCCCGGAGACCGAATACTTTTCAAGGCGGGATCGAAGCTCCGTGGGCAGCTCGCGCCCAAGGGATCAGGCACCGCGCAAAAACCGATCGTGGTCGACGTCTATGGTGGAACTGAAAAACCTCTCATTGCAGCGGAGGGAAAGTTTCCTGAGGCCCTCCTCCTGAAAAACCAGGAATACTGGGAGGTCAGCAACCTTGAACTCACAAACACCGGGCCCACCCGGGAACCATTCCGATACGGCGTGCGGTTGATGGCCTGGGACTACGGAACGGTTCATCATCTGCACCTCAAGAACCTCTATGTCCACGATGTAAACGGATCGCTGATCAAGAAAGACCAGGGAGAGGGTCACGGAATTGTCTGGGAGAACGGGGGAGACAAGGTGCTCAGCCGTTTTGATGACCTGCTGATCGAGGGCTGCCACCTTGTCAGGACCGACCGCAACGGAATCTGCGGTTACACTTCCTATCCGGTAAGCCGCAAGCCGTGGTTCCCCTCACTTCGGGTCGTGATACGGAACAACCTGCTCGAGGACATTGGCGGTGACGGGATCAAGCCGTGGGGCTGCGATGGAGCGATCGTCGAACACAACATCCTACGTAAGGCACGCCAGCGTTGCGAGGACTACGCTGCCGGTATCTGGCCCTGGAATTGTGACAACACCCTCATCCAGTTCAACGAAGTGAGCGGGGTGAAAGGAACTAAGGACGGGCAGGCCTTCGATTCCGACGGGTTCTGTCATAACACCGTCTTCCAGTACAACTACTCGCACGACAACGATGGCGGGTTCATGCTGCTGTGCGGCGTCGAAAACTACAACACCGTCATTCGCTACAATATCAGCCAGAACGACAAAACCAGGCTTTTCCATTTCTTTGACCTCATCCACGGAACCCGCATTTATAACAACGTGTTCTACGTTGGCCCGGGAATCGACGTCCACCTGTTCGAATGGACACCGGGCAGGTCTGGGTGGGCGACTGACACGCATATCGCGAACAACATCTTCTACGTGGAAGGCGTAGGAAGAAACGCTTACGGCTTGGGGAAGAAGGAAATCGACGACGGCATCTGGATCACGAAACCGGGCTTCGGCGGGGCCAAGGATGTGGTGTTCGAAAATAACGTGATGTTTGGCAACTTCCGGGAAGTGCCCGACGAATGGCTCGTGTTGACCAAAGATCCTCAGCTCGTGAATGCCGGGAGCGGTAAGGACGGATTCGAATCGATCGAGGGGTACAAGCTGCGAGAGGGATCAATCTGCCAAGGCGCTGGAAAGATCATCCCGGACAACGGAGGACGCGACTTCTGGGGAAATCCGGTGCCCCCGGATCAACCTCCTTCGATCGGCGTGCACGAAAGACGGCGAAGCCGCGCTCCATCGACGGCGAGCAGGTAAAGAAATATTAGCTAGAGCCGAGCGCCTCGCAGGCGTAGAGCGTTTCCAACGACGGAGACTGAACTGAAGCTCATTGCCGCGGCGGCTATGATCGGGCTAAGCAAAATCCCCAGAAAGGGGTAAAGCACACCGGCCGCAATGGGGACACCGATGGCGTTGTAGACAAAAGCGAAAAAGAGGTTTTGACGGATGTTCCGCATGGTCGCCCGCCTCAGTCGACGAGCTTTGACGATTCCCCGGAGGTCGCCGCGCATCAAAGTCACTCCGGCACTTTCCATGGCCACATCCGTCCCGGTTCCCATCGCAACCCCGACGTGCGCCTGGGCCAGAGCCGGGGCGTCATTGATGCCGTCTCCCGCCATAGCGACCGTTCTCCCCTCCCGCTGAAGTTCCTGAATCACCCGGGTCTTCTGGTCCGGAAGAACTTCTGCCTTTACGCGGTCGATGTTCAGCTTGCGGGCAACCGCTTCTGCAGTTGTGCGATTGTCCCCGGTCACCATGATGATCTCGATCCCTTCCTCGTGAAGCTGGCGGATTGCTTCCGGCGTCGATTCCTTGATCGGATCGGCTACCCCGAGCAATCCCGCGGCTTCTTTATCGATGGCCACGAACATAACGGTCTGTCCATCCTTGCGGAGTTCCTCCGCCCTGTCCACGAATTCCCCGGGATCAACTCCTGACTCTTCAAGAAAACGTCGATTACCGACCAGCACGTTCCACTTCAGTACTTTTCCCCTCACTCCCTGCCCCGTCACTGATTCAAACCCGGCGACCTTGTCGAGTTCGAGCCCGCGGTCTCTTGCCCCGTCCACAATGGCGGCGGCCAATGGGTGCTCGCTGGCTAATTCGAGGCTCGCGGCAATCCGCAGCAAATCATGTTCCTTCCACTTTCTTCCGGGAAGGACGCTGACCAGTCGCGGCCGCCCCTCGGTGAGAGTCCCCGTCTTATCGACGACCAGGGCATCGACTTTTTCCAGAACCTCGAGCGCCGCGGCGTCCTTGATCAGCACGCCGTGTTGGGCGCCCTTTCCGACACCGACCATAACCGACATAGGCGTCGCCAAACCCAGGGCGCAGGGACAGGCAATAATCAAAACCGCCACGGCATTGACCAAGGCGTAAGCCATTGCAGGTTCGGGCCCCCAAATGGACCAGACAATAAACGTCAGAACAGAAACTGCCACCACAATTGGAACAAAATACGCGGCCACCACATCCGCCAGACGCTGAATAGGCGCCCGGCTACGCTGGGCCTTACTTACCATTTGCACTATCTGCGACAGTACGGTGTCGCTTCCGACTCTTTCCGCCTCCATCACGATACTGCCGGTCTGGTTGATGGTCGCACCGATCAGCGGATCACCCGGCTTCTTTTCCGTCGGAATCGGCTCCCCGGTGATCATTGATTCGTCCACGCTGGTGCTCCCCTCCAGGACTTTCCCGTCAACCGGGACTTTATCACCGGGTCTGACCCGCAATCGGTCGCCGATATGGACATGCTCCAAGGGCACATCCTCTTCGCTCCCGTTTTCGCGAATCACGCGGGCTGTCTTGGCCGCTAGTCCAAGCAGAGCCCTGATAGCACCACTGGTCGATTTCCTGGCCCGCAACTCGAGCACCTGGCCCAGGAGGACCAGAACGACGATCACCGCGGCGGCTTCGAAATACACCGGGACCGCCCCACCTTCTCGAAAAGCCATCGGGAAAACTCGCGGTACAACTGTGGCTACCAGGCTGTAGGCCCAGGCAACACCCGTGCCCAGAGCGATGAGCGTAAACATGTTCAGGCTCATTCGCTTGACTGAGTAGTAGCCGCGCGTGAAGAACGGCCATCCGGCCCATAACACAACTGGAGTGGCCAGAACCAGCTGAATCCAGTTCGAGAGCCGAGGAGAGATGATCGCATCCAGCGGAAAACCGAGATGTTCCCCCATGGCGAGAACTAGAATTGGAACAGTCAAGGCGGCGCCAACCCAGAAGCGGCGCGACATGTCTTTCAATTCCAGGTCTTCTTCTTCCTCCGCGCTGACAACCATCGGTTCCAGAGCCATTCCGCAAATTGGGCAGTCGCCCGGGCCCTGTTGAACAATTTCGGGATGCATCGGGCAGGTGTATAACCGGGTGTCCTGGGGCGCCGTCCTCGGCTGCTTTTCGCCGACGTAGCGCTCAGGGTCCTGTTTAAATCTCTCGAGGCAGGAAGAGCTACAGAAGTAGAAGTGCTGGTCTCGGTAGACATGATGGCAGGCAGTCTGTCCGGTATCGACCTCCATCCCGCAAACCGGGTCTTTGGTCACAACCTCCGTTGACCTACTCATCTTTCTCACTTTCCAAGCTGCGCCTGCGCAAGAACGGCAGGACTCTTACGTTACCCTCGATTATCTCATGGCGCTTCTCCGACCTTGTCCGAGCGACTGCGGCATGCGCGTCAACCACTGTTGGATTTGCAACAGCTCCTAGTTTCCAAACCCTTGATTCATCCGGATACGCGATTGGCTCGCCGCTTGCACATTTCGGCTGTGAGGCGAGAGTTCGAATTGTTCATGCTCAAGACAGTTGCTTTCTCGACGATTCTGACACTGTTGGTTTCGACTGGCGCCGCCCAATCGGACTCCCGAGGACCCGGGGCCGGGCCGGAAACCGTTCGGCTGGACGATTTGATTTCGGAACTGTTGAAAAACAACCCCGAAATCCAAGCGGCCCGCAAACGGTTCGAAGCGGCCGAGACCCGGCCTATCCAGGAGAGCGCGCTGCCGGACCCGAGAATCGGCGTCGGATGGGCGAGCACAGGCAATCCCCTGCCCGGCTTTGGGCTGGGAACGGAACCTATGGCGAACGTAGGCTTGCAGATTTCCCAGGAAATTCCCTTCCCCGGAAAGCGCAGTTTACGGAGCGCCGTAGCGTCCAAGGAAGCCGAGAGCGAAGGCCAGACCTTTCGATCGACAGAACTGGCGCGAGTCACGCAGCTCAAATCAGCCTTTCATCAGCTCCGTTTCGTTTATGACGCCATTGACGTACTCCGACGTAATCAGAACCTCTTACACAGACTGGCAAAAGTGGCAGAGGTCCGATATTCCGCAGGCCAGGGGAGCCAGCAAGACCTGATTCGAGCCGAAATTGAGATCAACCTGCTCGATGGCCGGGTCATGCAACTCGAACAGCAGCGCGACAGCCTCGAGGCGGAAATCAGCGAGTTGCTTAATCGACCAGTTGAAAGGCCGCTCGGCCGTCCCGAAGCTTTGGAGGTGGTTCCACCCCTTGTACCGCTCGAAAACCTGCAAAGGCAGGCGCTTACACGCTCGCCGGCGCTCCGGTCCAAGCGGGCCTTGATTGACAGCCGACAACTGGGCATCGAGATGGCTCGCAAGGAATACTACCCGGACTTCGAGATCATGGGCGGCTATTTCAACCAGGGTGGGATGAAAGACATGTGGGAATTTCGAGTAGAGGTGAGCATCCCCATCTTTTATTCCAGGAAACAACGCCCGGGGCTGGAGGAGGCAGGGCTCAGGTTGGCCGAGGCGCAACGCCTGTACCGAGCCGAGGAGCGAGAGCTTCGGTTCCGGGTACGGGATCGTTATCTGGAGGCCGAAACAGCCCGACGCTTGATGAACCTGTATTCCGACATCATCACACCACGGTCCACCCTGGCTCTCGAGTCGTCGCTGGGCTCTTACGAGGCCGGTCAGATCAATTTTCAGTCTGTGCTCATGAACTTCACCACAATCCTCGACAGCGAATTCAATTTCCATGAACAGAAGGCCAAGTACCTGACCGCCCTTGCTCAGATCGACGAGTTGATCGGGATGACTGGTCTGGAGAATCACTAGGATCGAATAGTCACAATGCGCAACTTTATTCTTGGATTTGTGGCGGCTCTGGTTCTGGCCGGCGGTGGTTACTGGATCGGGATGACTCGGCCGTTCGGCGGTAACGAGTCGGTCGCAAACGAGACGATTCAAAAATATCACTGCCCGATGCACCCAACTTACGTATCGGACCGGCCGGGCGATTGCCCGATATGCGGCATGAGACTGGTTCCGATCGAGGCAGACTCGACTACGGCCGATGAGTCGGCACCAGACGAGCACGCTGGCCACGAATCGGCGGGCGAGGACACGACTGTTATCACGTCGGATGTACCCGGGTACAGCACGGTTCGTTTGACTGCCGAGAAACAACAATTGATGGGCATCAAGCTGACACGCGCGGAAGCAATGCCCCTTCAGCAAACCATCAGGACATTCGGGCGGGTCACGATCGATGAAACCCGGCTTCATCACGTCCACACCAAGTTCGAGGGTTACATCGAGCGGCTCTACGCGAACTACGTAGGGCAATTTGTCAAGAAAGGGCAGCCGCTCTTCTCCGTGTACTCCCCGGAACTCTACGCCACACAGAAAGAATATCTCCTGGCCCTGCGGGCGCGCGAGCAGCTTGGGAATCCGGCGGATAGGGGAAACGGCTTGACGATCGATCTGGTCGGCGCTGCCCGACAGAGACTGGAGTTGTGGGACATTGGCGACGACGAAATCAAACGGCTCGAGGAGTCGCGGCAGCCCCAGCGCCAAGTCATCATCACCTCCCCAGTTACCGGCTATATCAGGGCCAAGACCGCCGTAGAAGGCCTGCGTGTCATGCCCGGAGATACGCTGTACGAGGTAGTCGACCTGTCATCGGTCTGGGTCCTGGCCGATATTTACGAAATCACCCTGCCCTTTGTCAGGATCGGGCAGCGAGCCGAGATGACCCTTCCCTATCACCCCGGCAGAAAACTGTCCGGGCGAGTCACCTACATCGACCCTACTGTGGACGAGGCAACCCGCACCGTGAAAGCGCGCATTGAATTTTCGAACCCCGAGGGTTTGTTAAAGCCCGAGATGTATGCGGACGTGATCATTCACGGGCTACGTCGACATGGAGTGGCAGTGCCGGACGAAGCGGTTATGTCAACCGGAGAACGCCATATCGTCTTCGTAGCAAAAGGCAACGGGCTGTTCGAACCACGCAAGGTGACGTTGGGCGTCAAGGTACGGAACCTATACGAGATCACAGACGGTGTCAGCCCGGGAGAGCAGGTCGTGATAGGAGCAAACTTCCTACTCGACTCGGAGTCGAGACTGAAGGCAACACTGGCCGACACAGGAACGGCGGGCGCTCACCAACACGGAGAATAGAGAGGGCTTCGGGCAACCGACATCTAAGAAGACTTCACCATGATCGAGCGAATCATTGAATGGTGCGCCCATAACAAATACATCGTCCTGATGTTCACGGGTGCTGTTGTCGGCCTGGCCATCTGGAGCTTGTACAACCAGCCGATTGACGCCATCCCGGACCTCTCGGACACGCAAGTCATCGTCTATTCGCGCTGGGACCGTTCGCCCGATATCATCGAAGACCAGGTCACGTACCCTATTACCACGGCCCTGCTCGGCGCCCCGAAGGTTAAAGCCATAAGGGGTTATTCCGATTTCGGTTTCTCGTACGTCTACATCATTTTCGAAGACGGCACGGATATCTACTGGGCTCGCAGCCGTGTGCTCGAATATTTGAGCAAAGTCATACCATCACTCCCACCCGATGTGAAGACCGAGATCGGCCCAGACGCTACTGGTGTCGGCTGGGTGTTTCAATACGCGCTTGTCGATGAAAGCGGGCAGCACAGCCTCGCCGATCTTCGCTCATACCAGGACTGGAACCTGCGCTACGCGCTTCAGTCTGTTCCCGGTGTGGCGGAAGTGGCGACTATCGGAGGATTTCAGAAGCAATACCAAGTGACGGTCGACCGTGAGCGCCTGGCCGCCTACAACATCCCGATCACTCAGGTCGCTGAGGCAGTCCGCAACTCCAACGTGGAATCCGGCGGACGCCTGATCGAGTTCTCGGGCCGGGAATACATGGTCCGCGGCCACGGTTACGTAAAAAGCACGGCGGACCTGGAGCAGGTGGTACTTCGAGCGGATCCATACGGGACCCCGGTGCTCCTGCGCGACATCGCCCGCGTCGAGCACGGACCAGAGATCCGTCGCGGAATTGCCGACCTTGACGGGCTGGGCGATACCGTGGGCGGCATCATCGTGATGCGCCATGGGGAGAACGCCGACAGGGTCATTCAAGCGGTCAAACAGAAACTGGACGATCTGGAGTCCTCCTTGCCCGATGGAGTAAAGATCGTGACCACCTACGATCGATCCGAACTGATCCGGAGTGCTATCGAAAATCTCGAGCACGAACTGATTCTCGAGATGATCATCGTGAGCCTCGTCATCCTGGTCTTCCTCTGGCATATTCCGTCGGCGCTCATCCCGATTGTCACGATTCCGATTGCTGTGCTGTTGTCGTTCATCCCGATGTACTTCCTGGGAATCAACTCCAACATCATGTCGCTGGCAGGCATCGCGATCTCCATAGGGGTCCTGGTAGACGGCGCCATTGTAGAAGTCGAGAATGCCTACAAGAAGCTCGAGCTATGGATAGAGGGCGGCCGGCGGGGCGACTTCCACCAGGTTCGGCTTCAAGCCCTGAAAGAGGTAGGGCCGTCGGTCTTCTTTTCACTCCTGGTCATCGCTGTGTCGTTCCTGCCGATCTTTACGCTGGTTGATCAGGAGGGTCGGCTCTTCAAGCCTCTCGCCTACACCAAGAACTTCGCTATGGCCATCGCGGCGATCCTCGCCGTCACGCTGGATCCCGCGATGCGAATGCTCTTTGCCCGGATGAATGACTTCAATTTTCGGCCGCGCCCGCTCGCCTGGCTGGCAACCCAGGTGCTGGTTGGCAGGTACTACCGGGAGGAACGCCACCCGATCAGCCGCATTCTGTTTCGAATTTACGAACCGCCGGCTCGTTGGGTTCTAAAGCATCCGAAGACGACAATTGCCATTGCTTTTCTGCTGGTCCTAACCACCATCCCGGTCTATTTCCAGCTTGGCAGCGAATTCATGCCCCCCCTGGACGAAGGAAGCATCCTCTACATGCCCACGACGCTGCCCGGTATCTCGGTAGCTCAGGCACAGGAACTGCTCCAGAGACAGGACCAGCTGCTGATGAGCATTCCCGAGGTAGAGCGGGTTTTCGGGAAGGCCGGCCGGGCGGAAACTTCGACAGATCCGGCCCCCTTTTCGATGATGGAAACCACCGTCTTGCTGAAACCCCGGTCCGAGTGGCGCCACAAGGAGCGGTGGTACTCGAACTGGTCGCCTGAGTGGTTGAGCAACGCCGTCTTCCGGCGCATCTGGCCGGATCGGATTTCGCGCGAAGAGCTGATTGACGAGCTT
>DAOTAI010000610.1:0-2375 GCA_035593865.1 Acidobacteriota bacterium | reverse complement strand
CAAAATCTTCGATCGTCGCTCCTCAACGTCTGCTAGAACATAGTTCTCACGCAGGCGCGGCAAGTAGTCAGCTGGTGAGTCGAGACAGATTTCTGAGCGCCCCAGGAAGCGATGACCGCGCGTGATCGCTCCGGCTGTCAATCCCTCGAACTCGATCGGCAATACCCGGTCGTTCCAGAGCGCCACCAGCCAACGAATCGGTCGCACAAAACGGAAGCGGCTTTCCTGCCAGTACATATTCTTGGGCCACGAAATCGACGCCACGATCCCAGGAAGCGCGTCTCTGAGAATCTCCGGTGTTTCCCTGCCCGGACGCGTCTTTTTCAGGGCCAGATACTCGCCTTTTTCGGTTGAGACAACCTGGAGTTCCTCGATCGAGGCCTGCATTTTGCGGGCAAACCCGTGAGCGGCAGGGGCCGGCGCTCCATCGCGAAAAGCCACTGATACCGGCGGGCCGAGCACAACTTCCTCCCACGCGGGCTGGCTGTCGGGTAGCCCGGAAGCAAGAAAAGCCAGACGTCTGGAAGCGGCGAAAACCTGCAGGCTCTTTACCGTCAGTTGGTTCTCTTCGAAAAGCGCCTCAACCGATTTCCGGAGTTGTTCTGCCGCCGGTTCAATCATGTCGGCCGGAACCTCTTCCAAGCCGAGCTCAAAAAGAAAACTATTCTCCATGGTTATTGACATAGGCGGAGGCGACCGAAACCGCCAGATTACGGACCCGCGAAATGATGCCGACGCGCTCGGTTACGCTGATAGCGCCCCGGCTGTCGAGCAGATTAAAGGTATGCGAGCATCGTAGACAGTAATCGTAGGCCGGGAGGACACATCCAGCATCCAGGCAGCGCTGGCACTCCTTTTCATAGCGCGCGAACAAATCGAAGAGCATTTCCGTGTCCGCTACTTCAAAACTGTACTTTGAGAACTCACGCTCTTCACGCTGGCGCACTTGACCGTAACTCGCTCCGGGGCTCCAGCACAGAGCGAAAACACTGTCTTTGTCCTCGACAAACGTGGCGATCCGCTCCAGTCCGTAAGTGATTTCCGCTGAGATCGGCATGAGATCCTGCCCGCCGGCCTGCTGGAAGTAGGTGAACTGAGTGATCTCGAGCCCATCCAAAAGCACCTGCCATCCGATTCCCCACGCACCCAGTGTCGGAGACTCCCAGTTGTCCTCTTCAAAGCGCAAGTCATGATCAGCCAGTTCGATGCCCAACGCCTTGAGGCTGGCCAGGTAGACTTCCTGCACATCATCGGGCGAGGGCTTCAGGATGACCTGGAGCTGGTAGTGCTTGTAGAGCCGGTTCGGGTTTTCCCCGTAGCGGCCATCCGCGGGACGGCGGGACGGCTGTACGTAAGCCACCCGATATGGCTGTGGGCCAAGCACCCTCAAGAACGTTTCAGGGTGCATCGTGCCGGCGCCAACCTCCAGATCGTACGGCTGCTGAATCACGCACCCGTAATCCATCCAGAAGCCGAGCAACTTATGTATCAGTCCTTGAAACGTGACTGTCTCGTTCGGCATTCACTGTCTCCGAAGTAAAAAAGGTAAATCATAACAGCAGTTGGTTGAGCACTGCACGGCTTTTCAAACGCTTTTCCAGATGTCCCTCAATCAAACTCCCGGTGAGCCTCTCCAGCTGCCGCAGCTCTTCGGAAGATAGAGCCGAGGCGTCGAGCTGACGGGGGGGCAGACGCATGATATCTCGCACTTTCAAGCCGAAACCGGGCAGATTCTTTTCCAGATCAGGAAGAACGCCTTCAAGTTTCAGAATCCAGAGTTCAAAATACCGCGACAGAAACGAGACCGGAACAGCCGAACAAGCATCAAGCACCGCCAGGGCCAAACGAAAAAGCCTTTCGTTCTCTTCCTCTTCCCGGGAGAATTCGAGCAGCAACTCCGCGAAATAGTTGAAATGAAGGTTTACTTCCCAGCTCATTTCATAGGAAGGGTATGCCTTGATGATTTCCGCACTTTGGATGACCGCCAACTCCTGGTGCTCCTTCCGGTAAAACACAATTCGAGAATGGGTCAGCAGCTCGAGCGAGCTTCCGAATCGACTCTTGGGCCTTCGTGCACCGTGTGCCACTCCTCTTAGCTTCCCGAAATTCCGGGTCAGGTAAATGACGATGCGGTTGGACTCTGCGAAGGGGTACGTCTTGAGAGTCAGAGCCTCTGATTGATGGACGTTCATGAGACTGGGATGTAACGCAGTAGCAGAGTGGCCAGACCGAGGAAGGACAGGAAGCCGGTAAAATCGGTAAGAGTCGTCAGAATGATGCCGGAGGCGATTGCCGGATCGACGTTTATCTTCTTGAGGAGCAGCGGGATCAGACTGCCAGTCACCCCGGCGACAAACATGTTTATGATCATGGCG
>DAOTAI010000082.1:0-14788 GCA_035593865.1 Acidobacteriota bacterium | reverse complement strand
GTGATATTTAAACTCTTCGGGGAACTGGGTCAGAAAGCCGCGATAAGCCATCGACGCCCCTTCACTAAGGGCGCAGATGCTGGTCCCGGTCATGTAATTGGCGGCATGCATCAAAGTGCCCAGGTCATCCTCGCTGCCATGGCCTTCCAAGATTCGGGACACGATCCGATAGACCCACCCGGTTCCGTGCCGGCATGGAGTGCATTGTCCGCACGATTCGTGAGCAAAGAACTCGGCGACGGTATGCATCGCTTCGACCATGCACACCGTCTCGTCCATGACGACAACGCCGGCAGAGCCCAGCATCGAGCCCGCTTTGTTCAAGTCATCGAAGGTCATCGGAATGTCCACCTGGTCAGCCCTCAAAACAGGGGCCGAGATACCGCCCGGGATAACGGCCTTGAGTCTCCGGTCTCCGACTATTCCTCCGCCGTGCTCGTAAATCAATTCCCGAAACGGAGTGCCCATCGGGAGTTCATACACTCCCGGTCGTTTGACATGTCCGGAAAGGGCAAACAATCGTGTTCCCCCGTTTCGATCGACCCCCAGGTCGGCAAACCATTCTCCGCCACGCTCAATGATGCAGCGGAGGTGTGCTAGCGTCTCGACGTTGTTTATAACAGTCGGGCATTTGAAAAGACCTACCACAGCCGGGAACGGCGGCTTTAGTCGCGGCCAACCCTTCTTGCCTTCCAGGGACTCGAGTAATCCTGTTTCCTCTCCGCAGATGTAAGCGCCGGCGCCCCGGTGGATATGCAGGTCGAGCTTGAAATCTTTGCCGAGTACCCGTTCACCCAAAATCCCTTTCTGGTAGGCTTCGTCTACGGCAGCCTTCAGGATTCTGTAGGGACGCACATACTCGCCGCGAATGTAGATATAGGCTTGATGAATGCCCACAGCCCACGAACAGATGATGATGCCTTCTATCAGACGGTGCGGATCCCATTCCAGGATGTAGCGGTCTTTGAAGGTCCCCGGTTCAGCCTCGTCGGCGTTCACGGCCAGATACTTCGGCAAATCATCGGTCTCCGGGACAAAGGACCATTTCTTCCCAGTTGGAAACCCCGCGCCGCCCAGTCCGCGGAGATTCGATTTGATGACTTCCTCGGTGACCTGCTTAGGAGTCATCTCAAACAAAGCCTTTCGAGCAGCAGCATATCCCCCATGCTTTTGATACCAATCGAGGTTCCTGGCCTGCTCATTACCGAAGTATTCTGAAACTAGCTTGACTATTGGCATAGTGTTGTTGAAGTTTCGATCGTCACTGCCGGTCTGCTTCCTTTGCTTTCTCCAGAATCTCGTCGACTTTCTCGGGCGTGAGATTCCCGTAGTATTCGCCGTCGAGCTGCATCATCGGGGCAATCTCGCAGGCGCCCAGGCAGTCCGGTATAGCCTCCCAGCTGAAGCTTCCGTCGGAGGTCACACCGCCCGGGGGGACTCCCAGGCGTTTATGCAAGTGATCACGGATGCTCTTGCAATCCCTCAGCATGCAGCTGAGACTCATACAAACCCGGATGTGGTGCCGGCCCATGGGACGGCGGAAATAGAGGCTGTAGAAGCTGACGACTTCGCGGACGTCCACGATGGGTAATTCCATGATACGCGCGATGTAATCCTCAACCTCTGGCGATATGTAGCCGTTTTGAAGCTGCGCGAGATGAAGCGCGGGCAGCAGAGCTGCCCGACGTTCGGGATATTTCGTCAGGATCTCTTCGAATTCTCGCTGGTTTTCGGGGGTGAATTCAAACGGCGCAGCAGTCATCGGTCCAGTTCTCCCGCGATCATATTGACCGACCCAAAAGTAGCGATGATATCGGCGACCTGGCCGCCGGTGAGGATACTGGCCAGCGCCGCCATCGGCCGCATGCACGGTCCGTTGCATCGAACGCGCCAGGGACGGTCGGTTCCGTCACTCACAATGTAGAAGCCCAGTTCGCCGTTTCCGCCTTCGACCATGTCGTAGACCTCGCCTTTCGGCGGCCGGATGCCATGACCGAGCATGATGATCTTGAAGTGATTCATGAGGGCTTCAATGTTCGAATAAACCTGCTCCTTGGGCGGAAGCCAGGCCTCTTTATCGTTCGCCCGGATCTGGAGATGAACGCGCTTTTCTGTGCCTTCCAGGGTCGGTTCCAGCAGCGTTTCGCTTTTGAGAAGTCCCGCGGTTTTGCCAAACTTGCCGAGATCGGCCATCAGGTCGGGGGGAATTACCCGTCCCTCCGAATCGACATTGGTCGGTCCCTCAGGGATTTGATCAAGAGCCTGCTCCACGATACGCATGGACTGTTCCATTTCCTCCATGCGCACCAGGTAACGATCGAAGTTATCACCGTTGGTCCCGACAGGAACGTCAAACTTCATCCTGTCGTAGACCAGGTACGGCCATGCTTTACGGACATCGTACGCGACGCCAGTCGAGCGCAGGAACGGGCCGGTAATACCATAGCTGATCGCCTCTTCGGCTGAAATAATGCCGACCCCTTTCATACGATCGATGAAGATTCGGTTTCGGGTCAGCAGCGCGTCCACTTCCTTCAGGACTTCGCGTGTTTTCTTCATCGCGTGGCGGCAATTGTCCGCGAATTCCTTGGGCAAGTCGGCCTTGACTCCACCAATCCGTCCGTAGGAGATGGTGATGCGCGCGCCGGTGACACTCTCGATCAGTTCGTATAACCACTCACGGGCCTTCATCATGTAGAGAAAGACCGAAAAGGCGCCTAGCTCCATGGCCGATGCCCCGATGCAGGTGAGGTGATCGGTGATCCTGGAGAGCTCACTCATGATGACCCGGATGTACTTGCACCTCTCGGGTATCTCCAGTCCCATCAGTTTTTCGACCGCCGCGGCATATCCAAAGTTGTTGATCAGTGGAGAAACGTAGTTCAGCCGGTCGGTGTATGGAAAGGCCTGGGTGTAGGTACCTGATTCACAGTGTTTCTCGAAGGCGCGGTGAAGATATCCAATCTCGATGTCCGCCTTACGGACAATCTCTCCTTCAAGTTCGACCGTTATCCGGATGACACCATGCATTGCAGGGTGAGAAGGCCCCACGTTTAACAACATGTTCTTGGTGGTCTTCTCTGCCGGCGGCGTCGTTGCCTCCGGTATACCGGTCGTTGTTGTTGTACTCTCGCTCATTGATTTCTCAAAGGACTGGTCGGTCGCTGAGTGGCCCATGCCGACGAATGGCGCGGCGGCGGGCGCCCTACGCCATTGGATCTTTGGGACCCACCAGCGGCTGACGCTTGGTTACGGGGTAATCTTTCCGGAGTGGATGCCCCTGAAACTCCGGGTAAAGCAGCAGGCGTCGTAAGTCCGGGTGGTTCCTGAACTTGATTCCAAACATATCCCAGGTCTCGCGCTCCAGCCAGTCGGCGATCTTCCATAACGGGGTCAGGCTTTCGACCTCAGGATCAGGCTCGCCGACCGGAACCTTAACCCGTACCCGCGTTTTGTACTCCAGTGACATGAAGTGGTATACGACCTCAAACCTCGGCTTCCGTTTGAAATAGTCGACTGCCGTTAAATCTGTCAAATAGTTGTATTTGAGGTCGGGGTCATCCCTCAGGAACTGGGCCAGTTCGAAGATCGCGGATTTCGATATGACGACGGTATCCTGGCCCAGCTGGTCGTGCATCTCAATGACCTGATCACCGAACCGTTCCTGGATTTTCCTCAAGGTCTTGCTCAATTCGGGCGCTGCCACATTAGATCTCCTGAGTCTGGTTCTGTATCTTCTCCTGCAGCATGATCAGGCCGTTCAGAACCGTTTCCGGCCGCGGCGGACAGCCGGGGATATAAATGTCGACCGGAATGACATGATCGATGCCTCTGACCGTCGCGTAATCATCATAAAAGCCGCCTGTACAAGTGCAGACACCGAAAGCCACCACCCATTTGGGCGAGCACATCTGCTCGTAAACATTCTGCAGTATCGGGGCGATCTTTTGGCTAATGGTTCCGACCACAAAAAGCACGTCCGCCTGGCGGGGCGAGAAACGAGGAAGACCGGCTCCAAAACGCTCGATGTCGTAATGAGCGCAGGCAACCGACATGTACTCCATGCCGCAGCAGGCCGTAACGAAGGGGTACTGAAAGAGCGAATATTTACGCGCCCACCCGACCATCTTGTCAAGGCGGCTGGTGAAAAAGCCAAACTCCATTCCACCGCCTTTTTCTACTTCCATTCCAAAGCTCCTTTTTTGATTGAGTAGAAGAGTCCTGCAAGGACAACGGCCAGGAAAACTAGCATGGACACGAAAGCCCCGAAACCAAGATCCCGAAAGACAATAGCCCAGGGGAAAAGGAAAACCAGCTCAACATCAAAAAGGATAAAGAGCAGCGCGACCAGGAAAAACTTCACCGGATACCTGCCGCGTACGATCTCGTGCGGAAATACCCCGCTCTCAAAGGGCATGTCATGGACTCCCCCCCGACGCCGAGGGCCGAGCCACTGAGACAGCGCGATCATTCCTCCAACCGTTCCGGCTGCGAACAGTATGAGAACAGCGAACCCGAAAAAGTTGTCCATAGGGCTAACGAGCCAAAAAACTGGGTCTTTGTATTATAACAAAAGGATTTGCGGTCAAAGCGCATTCGCAATGACGGCGAGATCCGCGCTATCCGCGGGTTACCGGGGGTTCCGCCGGTTATGCGGATCCCGCGGACGAGTCTGTTTCATCTGGCCTTATTGAAGCTATCAAACTGCCTGTCGGCCAAGTAGCTGGATCGAACCAGCGGTCCGCTTTCCACATGGACGAAGCCCATTTCTTCTCCTACCCTCTTCCAGTACAGAAACTCGTCCGGGTGGTAATAACGTGCCACCGGCAAGTGCCATTGGCTGGGTCTGAGATACTGACCGAGAGTCAGGATCTGTACTCGACACTCGAGCAGATCCGCCATCACCTCTCGGATCTCCGCCTCTGTTTCACCCAGGCCGAGCATCAGTCCCGTCTTCGAAATGACGGGCCGACCGGAATCGGCAACCCGCTTGAGAAGCTGGAGCGAAACCTGATATACACCGCCTCCCCTGGCAACACGGTAAAGCCGGGGAACTGTCTCTACGTTATGTCCGAGAATCTCGGGTTCCGCGTCGAGTACGATCTCGAGGGCTTCCTGTGAGCCTGCGAAATCGGGCGTCAGCAACTCGACGACGCAACTGGGGCTCGCCCGTCGAATCGCACGAACAGTCTCGGCGAAGACCGATGCTCCGCCGTCTGGCTGGTCGTCACGGTTTACCGAAGTGATGACTGCATGGCGCAATCCCATGGCTTTGACCGCCTGGGCGACTCGTTCCGGTTCGGTCCAGTCGATCGGGTCGGGCTTTCCTTTGGAAACCGCGCAATACCGGCAACCCCGCGTGCAGATGTCGCCGAGGATAATAAACGTGGCCACCCGATGAGACCAGCACTCTCCCATATTCGGGCAAATGGCTTCCTGGCATACGGTGTGCAACTTGAGCTGGGTCAGCAGGCGTCTGAGATTATGGACTTCGGAGCCGAACGGGGCCCGGACTTTCAGCCATTCAGGGTGCCTTCGTTTCGGCCGTTCGGCCCGTCCCAGTTGAACCAGCGGTAGTTCTGCCATCCCTTAACGATAACAGAATTTGATTTCGATTGACGATTGACGAAAATCGCTACAACCGTCGATACTCCATGTTGTGATGAACTGTGGGCGCCGCGGATACGCGCAATGGCGGATGACGCCGCGGGCTTTGTAGTCAAACTTTCAATGGAGGACAGGATGCCACGATACCTGCCAGTTCAGATGGATGCGGCCAACGATCTGGTGAAGGAAGTTTACGCCGAGGTCATGGAAAAGACGGCTCAGGTTCCGAACTTCATCAAGACTCTGGCCCACAATGATCGTCTTCTCAAGCCGTTGACTGATGCGTATCTCGCCATAGTGGGAGAGAGCAGCCTAAGCGCCAAGATTCGCGAGTTAGTAATTCTTAAAACGTGCCAGCTGGACAAGTGCAAGTACACCATCGACCGGCACACGGCCCTGGCCCTGGAGGCGGGATGGACGGAAGAGCATATCAAGGCCCTCGACGATTACAACCAGTCGGAGCTCTTCTCCTTTTACGACAAGGAAGCGCTCAAACTTGTGGAATTGGTACGTTCGACGCCAGATGAAATCTCAAACGAGTTCTGGACGCAACTGGACAATCACTACACCTCGGATCAGGTCGTGGAGATGATTATCCTGGTCGGCTTTTTGGGCATGATTAATCGCCTGATCCTGGCGCTCCAGATTGAACCTGATCGCGCGTGAGGTGCGGATTTCCGTGCTCGGGCCCTCATCGCGGGCCAGAGCTCGGGCCGTTTCTTCCGGGATCCACCTGAATCATTCCGTTTTCGATTCGAACCTCGAATGTTCGAACCCGCAGCTCCGGGTCGTAGGTGTAGCACCCTGTCCGGATATCGAAGCTCCAGGCGTGCCACGGACAAGTCACTTCCGACCCGCAAATGATGCCCTCACCCAACGGGCCACCGCGGTGGGGGCAGACATTGTCAAGAGCATAATAATTGCCATCGACGTTGAAGACCGCGATCTCGTGCCCCTCGAGGCGAAAAACCCGCGCCTCGCCCTGCGGCACGTCTTCAATGCGAGCTACTGTTGTGAACGACATGAAGACATATTATCTCCCGTAAATTTCTGTATTTGAAACCTCTGGCCTGATTTCCCGTCTGATTCGATATGTTGAAATCAAAGCGAATCATGGTTGTCCTCGCAACTTTGCCGTTGCTTTTGTTGACGGCTTGCGATCTGGACACCGTGGCGGAAGTCAAGGGGGACCCCTACAAGTTCACCAGGAAAACCGCCCGCCTGGGCGGAATCGTAACGCGGTCATACGGAGTGATGAACTACGGAATCTACGAGATTGAAGACAAGACGGGAAAGATCTTCGTAGTGGCCGAGGGCCGCGGCGTTCCGGGTACCGGTGCGCGAGTCGAGGTAAAGGGCCGGGCGAGAAATGCCTTCACCTTCGCCGGTATCGATTACGGCACCGTCATCATCGAATCCAACAGGAAAATTCACGATTAGAGCGACGTCTGCTATAGTCGGTCAGGATGGAGTGGGAATACAAAGGCATTCGATTCGAAATCAGGACCGAGACTCTCGGACCTTTCGTTTTGGCTTCGGCGTGTGCGCCGCACATTGGGCGATTCGTAAGGGTCAGGCCGTTTTCTGCCCTGGGACGGTCCGAGGAAGAGGCGCTTGAAATGCTCAAACAACAGGTAGAATTCGAATATCGCAAACTTCCCACAGCGTCATAGGCGTCGTGATTCGCGTTCCAGAGTTCGGCCCAATAAAAGACACGGCAATCAGCCGGCGCGAGTCTGTTTGTAGTCTTTTAGTTTCGCCTTCCGGACACCCTGTTTGTAGTCCCCGCCTTCAGGCAAGTCTTAAACCGGGCATGAACGTTCAATCGTTTATTTTGACTCTGAGGTCTCCTCAGCCTCGTCAGCAGGCGGGAAGTAACCCTTCTTATAGCGCAGCGACAACCCTTTATCGTCCTTTATGCGCACCTTAATCTTTCGGAAAACGCCATCTCTTTTCTTGTTTGTCGGAACGTACGTCAGGCTGTATTGACTGCGTAATTCGTCGTTGATGCGGGCAAAGGCGTCCTCGAATTGTTGCTCGGAGTATGGAAAGAATACGGTTCCCCCGGTCTCCTCGGCCAGTTTCTTCAGCACCTTGTCGCCGCCCTCGCCCCCGCTTGCACCAAACTTATTCGTCCCAACCGCGTAGATAGTCGCTTCTGACCGCTGGACCATCTCGATCGCTTCGTCAATAGAGCGCTTGCTGTGCAGATCATCTCCGTCGGACACAATAACGATGACCCGCCGTGGGCTGGCGCCGCTCATCTTCTCGTTTGCCACCCGATACAAGGCGTCAAAAAGGGATGTGCCACCTCCCGCCCGCAGCCCTTTCAACTCCTGCGCAAGCGTGGAGGGCCGGTTGGTGAAATCATGAAGGAGGGTGGCGCCGGTGTCGAACTCCACCAACATAGCCTGGTCCTTGGGACCAATAATCTGATGCAGAAAACTGGAGGCCGCGCGTTTCTCGAAATCCAGCTTAAGTCTGACCGATCCGCTGGTGTCGATCATCAGGGCGACACTCAAGGGAAGGGAAGTCTCCTGTGAGAAGTTGGTAATGGTCTGAGGAACGCCGTCTTCCTCAATTGAGAATCGGTCGCGTTCAATGTCGGTCACAAAGCGTCCATTCTTATCCAAAACAGTCACCAAAACGTTAACTTCGAGGACTTCCACTCGAATCTGGCTTGACTGGTCCTGCCTGAGAGGGACTGTTGCAGGTTGGGACTGAAACGAACCGTACAGAAGGATGATGGCGAGACCGGCTGACGCGACTGCGATCGGGGAGTGCCGCGCTCCTGCTAATACTCTTGGCATCGGCTGTACTCTAACATTGTTTACTTTTCTTGAGCAATTACCGACAATGAGTTACGACCACCGAACGAGGCTATGTTGAGTCGAGAAGAGAAGTTGGGCCGTTTGGACGCGGCCATGCGCCGGATCATCACAAAGTGGCACGACCGGGTGAAGGCGGATTACGTGACGGAGGAAGACCGGGAGCTGCTTGGACTTGAACCGGAGATCAAACTCTTTCACTCGACCGGCAATCACCTGATTAAGTTTTCAAGAGAAAAGAGTCTGCACGTCACTTACGGTTTGAGAATCGTGCCCCGCGGGGACTTGTTGTGCATTGAATCAAGCGTAAACAACAAATCCGCCCAGTTCGATTACGATCAGTTTGCTAATCGCTTAAAGCATCACTACTGGCGCAACTGTTACGAGAAGCCCTGGACAGACAAGACCTTCGATCGATACGCCTACGCCGACCTTCTGCAGTTTGATCCCCGGATGGGGCATTCGGTTTCACTCGACATGAGGGCAGACAAGGCGGATATCATCCGCCTCCTGTTTCGGATCAATCCCCGACATGAAGACGCGCTCATTTCGCGCACCGAACTGCTCGAGGACCTGATCGAGAATTACTGTCTCGCCCCTCTCAAACGCATTTATGCCGAAACCTTTCGAGGCTAAGGCAGAGCGTGGTCGATTCGCTCAATACCGAATCACGCCTGTGATACTGCCGGGATTCTCTTGATCACGTCGTCCACTTGCTGATTTGACATGAACCCGATAGTGAAAGCATCCAGGCACTTGAGTTGCGCTGCGTGACGTAAGGCCTTATCGGGCGAGTCGCTGAGCGCACCCTGTCCGAAGATCTTCATCCCGATAATGCCTTTTCCGGCTGCTTTCATCTTTTCGAGAACTCCGATCACGACTGAAGGACGGTCATCCATGGCAATACCGTCGGGGTTGATCCGGGCGAGATCGACGTCTACCCAGGGCGAATCCGCGGCGGCGCGAAGCGCATGGATGCTATGGCAGGACACGCCGTGGGCCCTGATGATGCCTTTTTCCTTGGCCTCTGAAAGGGCGTCCATGGCGGGCCGCAGACTCTGAGTCCAGTTACCGTCGGTGATCGCGTGCAACAGCACGATGTCGATATAGTCGGTTTGCAACTCTTTCCGAAACCGCTCCAGATCCTTGCGAATACCCTCTGCGGATTCAGAGTTCGTTTTGGTGAGAATGACGATCTTTGATCGATCGATTCCCTGGAGTCCCCGCGCAATGTAGGGGTGAGATCCATATTGATCAGCGGCCTCCCAGAAATTGAGCCCCTGGTCAAGCCCATAGCGGAAAAGCCGAGTCAGTTGATCAGGTCCCATCCGGGTCTGGTCGGATTGACGCCCCCAACCGCGTGTGCCGCTACCCATAGCGACCCTGGAGACTTCGATTCCAGTGCGCCCCAGCGTCACGCGGTCGGTGGCGGTTATTTTCCTGGCTACAAAGGATTCGCCGGCAGCACTCGATTCTCGCCACGACAGTAACGCGCCCGCTCCGGCAGCGGCCGCGGTCTGCAGGAAACTTCTACGACCTACTTTCACGATCATCTATCCTCCTGCGTTCGATTATAGAAGAAATGTCACAATCAGCTGGAGCCCTAGGGGCAAAGCGCGAAAAGCATTTTCCATTTTCCATCGTTCGTTTTCCGTTTTCCATTTTCCCCGGTAAGAACAGAGATGGAAGCCTGGAGCGCAGTGCTTTTGAGCGGAGGCGCGTAATTGGCGCGGGACTAGAGAGATGGAACGGGGCGTAGTCTCTTCCTACAGCCGATTTTGGATGTTGATTCAATTGATTGAATGCCGTTTGTCTGACAGCTGGTGTCAGAGGAGGTGAAATTGCTTGTCAGAGTAAGAACCTATGGTTCGTGCCAAAATCGGCAGCCTTCTTGCTTGCAGAAAATGTGAATAATTCTGACGAAGTGTCGGAGGTGCACGTTGTCCTGGTGCGGCCGCGCTCGGGAGGCGTATGCGAGCGCTTGGGTCCACCGGTCGTAGATTATTACTGTTTTTCCTAAACCTGAGCGGACTGCGGAAAGAAAGGAACGCGCTTTAATTGGAATTGTTTGATTTTTTCGGGGACACGCTGTTTCTTCTGTTCATGACGGGCCGCCAAGAAAAGGGAGGATTCTTTATGTCAAGCTTTCATCAGAGGGTCCGAGTTGCGCTTTCTCGTATCTGGGGCAAATCAGCCGTCGCGCTTATGGCTGTCATTTTGTTGTGCGGCGGCATTGGATTTGCCCAGGAGAGATTCGGCTCGATCGTTGGCGTCGTAACGGATTCGACTAACGCGGTGCTTCCCGGCGCCAATGTGACGATTACCAACAGCGAAACCGGCCGCGTTTTCTCAACCGAGACCAATGACGAGGGCAGGTATTTTGCCCGTGAGCTGCTCCCAGGTCGGTACAACATCAAAGTGGAGATGCCGGGGTTTATCACCGGAGAAATGCACAACGTTTTGTTGCTTCTTGGTAGAACGGCCGAAGCCAACATCACGCTGCAGGTGGGCGGAAGTGCTGAGACCGTGATCGTCAGATCCGATGCGGTCTTGATCGACACCCAGAGCACGGCGATCACCCACAACGTGACGGCTGAGGAATTCGACCGGATGCCGAAGGCGCGCAGCTTTCAGGATATCGCTCTAACATCTCCGTCGGTGAATTCCGGCGATATCGAAGGTGGCATCCAGATCAACGGAGCCAGCGGCGCCGAGAACCAGTTCACCATTGACGGCCTTTCCACCACCGGCGTTCTTAACGGGAACTCGCGTCAAGATGCGGTTTTCGAGTTCCTGCAGGAAGTACAGGTGAAGACGAACGGTATTGAGGCCGAGTACGGGGGTGCGCTGGGTGGCGTTATCAGCGCGGTCACCAAGTCGGGCGGCAACCAGTTCCATGGCGAATTACACTGGTATTCCAGCGGGTCACCGTTTAAAGGCCTGCCGAACAAACGTCTCATGGTTGATCCGGTGAGCGAGCGGTCGGCCCTGTATGTGCAAGACAAAGAGTTTAAGGATCACAGGAACGAAATAGGGGGATCGATCGGTGGCCCGATCCTGAGGGACAAGCTGTTCTTTTTCACCTCGATCTCGCCAGAATTCCGCCATCGTGAAGCGAATATAGTAACGGAAAGCGGTCAAGGACCGAGTTCGACGTTTGAAGCCGATAACAAGTACATCAACGCTTTCACTAAGCTCTCTTGGGATCCGCACGACCGACTTCGCACCAATTTCACCTGGTTGCACACGACCTCCAGGCAGGATGGCACGATTCCCGCGTACACCGGTACAGTTCCAAATTCGACCCGGCAGACGCTGCAAGCCATCGAATACTTGCGACCGCAAGGTTGGTACATGCCCAAGAACAGCTATACAGGAAACCTCGATTTCCTGATCTCCAATGATTCACTCGTCAGCTTCCGAGGTGGTTATTTCTGGGATAACTATAAGAACGTAAATCCCATATCAATACCCCAAGTTGCCTACGGCAACTCCGCCATGGACCTGCCTTTCGAGAACTTCCCTGAGGAACTGAAGCAAGTACAGGGCTGGTACAACGTCCCCAATTCGACGGTGACGTTCTTTGACATTACCACTCGTGGATTCTTCCAGGGAGACTACAGCAAGACGTTCGAGCTGGGCGGAACGCACAATTTCAAGGCAGGCGCGGGCGTCCAGAAATTGACGAACAAGGTGGACCAGAATTACCAGGCCGGTCAGGCCGTAATGATTTACTGGGATACGGCTTTCAAGAGTCTGGCGACGGGCGAAACGGGCCGTGGAATTTACGGCTATTATCGACTTCGCGAAGTCGGAACCCAGGGTTCAACCGGCAGCACAATTGATCATCTCTACTTCCAGGACCAGTGGAGAATCCATCCCCGCCTGACACTCAACCTTGGCCTCAGAACCGAGAAAGAGACCATTCCGGCGTTCCGCGTCAAGGCATACGCGGTGAAGTTCGGTTGGGGTGACAAACTGGCGCCGCGACTTGGCGCTGCTTATGACCTGTTCGGCGACGGGAAAGTGAAGATCTACGGAAGCTGGGGTCGCTTCTTTGACTGGACGAAGTATGAACTGGTCCGCGGCTCCTTCGGCGGCGACATCTGGCGGGATCATTATTATGCCCTCGATACTCTCGACATCTTCTCGCTGTCGCTCCAGAATCACCCCGGCAGAAACCTGTGGTCGAGCGATCCGTCAAATCCTTTCCGTGATTACCGGATTCCCAGTTTCGGTGAGGATGATGTCGATCCCGACCTGAAGCCAATGTTCGTCGACAAGGTTTCCGCGGGCTTCGACTACCAGCTGACACCCTCCACGGTGGTCTCCGTCCATTACGTCCATGACAAATTGACCCGGACGATCGAGGATATCGGGCGGTTGGTAGATGGCAGTGAGGTGTACACACTTGGAAACCCAGGCGAGGGACGCTTCAAGATCCAGACCAATCACTACGGCGCGACTCCTGATTTCCCGATGCCGAAGCCCAATCGTCAGTATGACGCCCTCGAACTGGCTATTACGCGGCGTTTCTCCACCAGCTGGTTCCTTGGCGGCAATTACACCTGGAGCCGGTTGTATGGAAACTACGCCGGTTTGAGCAACACCGATGAGATCGCTGGCGGTGGAACAGGCACTTGGGCGACCGACCAGTCCCCAACTGGAGTTATCGCGCGGCCGGGTGGCAACGCAAACCGGAACTACGACTCAGACGAGATCCTGTTTGACTCCCACGGCAGATTCCTTGACGGGCGGTTGCAGACTGACCGTCCGCACGTGCTCAAGCTTTACGGCGCTTATGAATTCGCGTTCGGAACGACCCTGAGTGCCCGGTTCCACGTATCGAGTGGAACCCCGCTGACCACGATGGTCGAGAACCTGAGCCAGGTGCCGATGTTCGTTGAAGGCCGCGGTGACCTCGGCCGAACTCCTGTTCTTTCCCAAACCGATTTGATGATTTCGCACGAAATCAATATCGCCGAAGGGAAAGAACTGCGGTTTGAATTCAACACCCTGAACCTGTTCAACCAGAAGACGGCTCGGTATCGTGACGTGTTCGTAAACCGGTTCCGTGTTGATTCGACCGAGATGGACATGAGCCAGGTCAATCTGCTGGAAGGGTACGACTGGAGAGAACTCTTTGCTCAGTCAGAATGGGCGCAAGACCCGACCAGAACAAGCGACCCGTATTCGCTCGATCCGGCAAAGAACTTCGCGGTGAACCCGATGTTCGGCAAGGACAACGTGTTTAACCCCGGATTCTCCGGACGGTTCGGCATCAAGTTCATCTTCTAGATCAACGTTCATTCCGTAAGCCATAAGGGATGAGGCGTCCGGCCTCATCCCTTTTTTTTTCCTTGAAATGGAAAATGGAAAATGAACGATGGAGAGCCAATTTCAAAAATCGCGTTCTTGAGGATTTCGACGCCGAAAGCATACCGGCGAGGAAGGTTAAGATCGGAACACATCCGCGTCATCCGTGTGATCCGTCTTATCCGTGGGCTTCTTCTCCCACGGATAAGACGGATCACACGGATGACGCGGATGTGTTTGTCATTTGATCCGGAATTCAGAAAGAAAGCCGGGGGCAACGTTTTTTTTGCAATTGCCTCTGGAAAATGGAAATTGCTTTTGTCGCTGCTCTGAAGGAGCCTGGATAAAGCGAAGGCTGGCCCGGGCGGGAGGCAGTTGCCGCGAATCGACGAACGCTTTACATTCTCCCTTCGCTCGTGCTCAAATCCTCCCCTATGCAAGAAAACCAACAGAACCTCCGCATTCAGGAGTTCCTGAATCGTGAATTTTCCTGGAAACTCGCCGCCGGAGAGGTGAACTTCCTGATCCAGTTGCTCGCCTTTCTGGTGCAGGACAATCCCGTTTTCGTTCCCGATGAAAAAGGGATCAAGAGGCCGTTGAATTATCAGAGTATTCGTTCGATTGTGTTGCTTAACGAGAAGTTGAGCAGCCAACTGCAGAGATATGCGGCCGAGGCATCGGTTATTCTGGGGGAAACACCTCCCGCTTCGGAACGTGTTCAGTAAGGAGTGTCGCTGATGCAAAACTTGAATAAGAGAGTTGCTGTCCTGGGGCTCGGGAAGATGGGTGGCATTCTTCTGCAGGCGTTTCTCGAGAAAGGACTGATCAGCCGCGAAAATACCTTTGGAACGGACAAGTACCCCGATCGCGTCGAAGCGCTGGGCAAAGAATTTGGAATTCACGTCACCACCGATAATGCCGAGGCGGCGCGCTGCGCGGATGTGATCCTGTTGTGCGTGAAGCCGCAGACGGTCAAGGAAGTCGCGGAGGTCATCCGCCCTGAGCTGAACCCTGAGAAGCTTATTATCTCGATCGCG
>DAOTAI010000609.1:0-2392 GCA_035593865.1 Acidobacteriota bacterium | reverse complement strand
GCGATGAGGAGAACGCCTGGAAGGAAGTCGACCCGGTCGAAACCTTCAAAAAACAGCTCCTTGAGCTGCAGGTGCTGAGTGTCGCGGAATTGCAGGACCTTGAAGCAAGGGTGCGCGAAAGAAACGCCTGCGCCGCCGTTAAAGCAGCGGCAGCCGCAGATCCTGATCCCCGCGAGGTCACCAGTTACTTGTACACCCATACGGTCGCCGAGCAGCCGCCGGCCGAGTTCAGCCATCCGCCGATCGCCACCCCACTCGTCATCAAGCGCACCAACGGGGAGCTGACCTACCGAGATGCCATCAGGGAGGCGCTCTACGAGGAGATGAAACGGGACGCGCGCGTGGTTTTCTACGGCGAGGATGTGGCCGACTACGGCGGAGCTTTCAAGGTCACCAAGGGACTTCTAGAGGCGTTCGGTCGGGACCGCGTGTTCAACACTCCGATTTCGGAAGCGGCTATATGCGGAACGGGAGTCGGTGCGGCTATGGTCGGTCTGCGCCCGGTGGTTGAACTCATGTATATGGATTTTGCCTTGATGGCCTCGGACCAGATTAGCAACCAGGCGGCAAAATGGCACTACATGTCGGGGGCCCAAGTCGAGGTCCCCCTCGTCATCCGGGCCTCCGTCGGCGGAGGGAAAGGGTACGGCGGGCAGCATTCGCAGACCCTGGAATCGATATTCGCCCACATCCCGGGAATGTACGTCGTTTACCCCGCAACGCCTTCTGACGCCAAGGGCCTGCTCAAAAGCTCCATTCGTGACAACAACCCCGTGATGTTCGTCGAGTCGCAGCTTCTGTACGGCGTAAAAGGCCCCGTTCCGGAAGAGGAATACCTGATACCACTCGGCCAAGCGGACATCAAGCGCACTGGCAGCGATATCTCGCTGGTCAGCTGGGGCCCCGCGGTGCCCGACTCTCTTAAGGCTGCCGAAAAGCTTCAGGACGAGGGGATAAGTGCGGAAGTGATCGACCTGCGATGCCTGGTTCCTCTGGATATCGATACGGTTATCGCCTCAGTGCAGAAAACCGGGCGCTGTGTTGTAGCCAGTCAGAGCATACACATCGGCAGCTTTACCGGAGAAATCGCTTCCACCGTTCAGCAAGAGGCGTTCGATTACCTGGATGCGCCGGTCGTTCGCGTAGGCGCCAAGAATGGTATCGCGCCACAGTCGCACGTTTTGGAGGCGGTTTTCCTGCCGACCGCTGAGGATATTTATCAGGCGGCCCGGAGCATTCTTTAGCCGCCTGCTGACAACCGTCGCTTGACGATGAACCCATGCGCAGCGCGGTCTGATCGCGGTTGGAGCAATTAACGGAGCGTTACAGAAAGAAATGGTTCATCCCATCATCATGCCGAAACTCGGACAAATGACCGAGGAGAGCACCATCGTCCGCTGGCTCAAGCGAGAGGGCGATCCAGTCGGCAAGGGCGATATTCTTTTCGAGATCGAAACCGACAAGGCCGTCATGGAAGTTGAGAGCTTCTTTGACGGAACACTGCTCAAAATCGTCGTACCTGAAAACCAGACCGTTCCGGTCATGACCACAGTTGCCTTTGTGGGAAACCCGGGCGAACCGATCCCCACCGTCGCGCCGCTCCCCTCGGCGCCCAGCCGGCCGTCGGACACCCCCCTTCCCCCGCGGCCGGCACCCCAAGTTTCTCCCCCAGTGTCAAGGACGGTCGCCCCGGCAGCGGTTCCGCCTCCTGCTGTGGCCAAAACCGAGACACAGGTTTCGAGCGCACCTGCTCCTGCTAAGCCGGGCAGGCTTCGCATAAGCCCGCGTGCCAGAAGGTTGGCCGTCGAAAAAGGCATCCACCTGACAGGTGTTCAGGGAACAGGTCCGGGAGGGCGCATCATCGAACGAGACGTTCGGACGTATCTTTCCGAACGCGGCTATGATCGTTTGCGTGTCACCCCGGCCGCAAGAGCGCTGGCTACCGCGGAAAACCTGGATCTGCTCGAGATCCGCTCACTCACCGGGGATGACCGCATCGACGTCGAGGACGTGCGCCTGGCTCTGGCCGAAAGGCCCCGTCCGCTCGACCGGATGCGCCAGGTTATTGCCGAGCGCCTGACACGCAGCTTTACGACCACGCCGCACTTCTTTGTGACTGTCTCAGCGGACGTGACCGAGCTCTCCGAGTTGCGCCAGCGCCTGAAGCAGCACGGACAGTCCTATACCTTGAGCGACTTTATCGTAAAAGCCTGTGCCCTCGCGCTGTGCGAGTTTCCGGAAGTGAACAGCACCACTGACGGGAAAAATGTCCAGTGGCACAGCCGGATTCACATCGGTCTTGCCGTATCGCTGGATCGAGGGTTGGTTGTACCCGTGATCCGCGATGCCCAGGATCTTAGCCTCCCGGACATCCACCAGATGGCGACGGAGC